>JARIHJ010000085.1 GCA_029288335.1 Candidatus Saccharimonadota bacterium | reverse complement strand
TTTTGCACGCATAAGCCCCTCACCTCTATGGCTTTCATAGCTCTTATGCTAGCACAGTCGCTAGGGTTTACGGCTGCCAGAGCAGGTTTTTGATATCAACTTTATAGTCCTCGGAAACTTCTACGCCTTCAGCCTCTAGTGCCATTTTATGGCCGTGCCGTCCGCCCGGATAGCCACTAGCCAGCCCACCAGATTTATTAACCACCCGCTGCCAGGGCAAATCTGGGTCGCCGTAATGACAAACTCCACCGACAATTCTAGCCGCTCTGGCATTTCCCACGAGGGCCGCGATTTGGCCATATGTCATTACTCTGCCCCTGGGAATTTGCGTCACAATCGCTTCGACTCGTTCGCGAAATCCTGGCCCCATAGCTCTATAACGAAGACTTGGTTACACGACCAGCAGCTTCGTGAGCGACCGTTTTCAGGAATTCTCTTACGGTGTAGCTCTGGACCTCCTTAGAAACGGCGAGATCTGAACGAATTCGCGGCATTAGTTCATCTTTCATAATTTCTTTTTCACCGATGACTACCGTATATGGCACCTTCATGAGCTCGCTAGCGCGGATTTTCTTGCCGACTGATTCGCTAGAGTTGTCGATGGTTAGCCTTAGACCCAGGCGCTTGGCCTCTTCGGCAATTTTCTCAGCGAAATCGACGGTCTTAGCTTCTTGGTTAACTGTCAGCAGGCGAATTTGCTCGGGCGCTAGCCAAACTGGAAACTTCCCGGCAAAATGCTCAATTAACAGCATAATAAAGCGCTCGAACGAGCCTAGAATCGCCCGATGAATCATAACCGGTGTCTGCTCATCACCATCTTGATTGGTGTAGGTCAAGCCAAACCTCTTGGGCATAGCAAAATCTAGCTGAACTGTCGCTAGCTGGGTTTCGCGGCCCAACGAATCTTTGAACATAAAGTCCAGCTTGGGCCCATACAGCGCGGCTTCGCCCTCCATCCGTTTGGCCGCGAGCCCATATTTCTCCGATACGGCCGCAAGCATCGTTTCAGCCTTATCCCAATCGCTTGGTTCACCGATGTACTTCTCTGGTGTAGATTTATCACGCACTGACAGCGACACCCAATGCTCACCCCAGAGGCCCAGACTCTGATAAAATTCGCGAATAACTTCGACCAGCATCGAAGCCTCCTGCTCAATCTGATCAACCCGGCAAAAGGTATGGCCATCATCGACAGTGAAACCGCGTGTACGCTGTAAACCGCCGATTTGGCCCGGCTTTTCGTCACGGTACTGCATCGTTTGTTCGATATAGCGCAGCGGCAGATCACGGTAGCTACGCTGGCGACTGGCGTAAATCTGAGTATGGTGCGGACAATTTACCGGCTTTAATATAAACTCCTGGTTGTAGTGACTTTTGACCCTGAAGAGCTCATCCGCAAATTTAGCGGCGTGCCCAGAAGTCTCGTAAAGCTCGATTTTGGCCAGGTGTGGAATCGAAACGGGTAACATATCATAGCGCCGGGCAATTTCATTTAGCGCGCCTTTTAGCTGTTCAATAATCACCGTACCACGCGGTGTGTAAAGGGGTAGTCCCGCTCCCACCAGTTCTGAGAAAGTAAACAAATCCAATTCTTGGCCCAGTTTTCGATGATCCCGCTCTTTCGCATCTTCTAGCTCAGCCAGATGCTTGGTTAGCTCCTTTTCGCTAGCGAACGCGACACCATAAATACGCTGCATCATCGGGTTTTTCTCGTTACCGCGCCAATAAGCGCCACTAATACGCATTAGCTTAAACGCACCAACCTTGCCTGTACTAGCTACGTGCGGACCGCGGCACAGATCGGTGAAGTCACCATTCCTATAAAACGACACATTGGCCACCTTGCTAGCGCCATTAGCCTTTAGGCCGAGCTCATTAGCGTCTAGATCTTTTGCCGCAGTAGTGCCAGCCCGTTTCAGATCGTTCAGTAGTTCCAGTTTATAGGGCTGCTGGTACTGCTTAGCCCAGTCAATCGCCTTTTGAATCGGCATTTCGAAACGCTCAAACGGCTCATCAGCCTTGATAATCTTGGTTATTTCAGCCTCAATCCGGCCAAAATCATCCTCCGATAACTTAGCCCCGCCCAGATCAATATCATAATAAAAGCCATCGTCGACCACCGGGCCGACCCCAAACTTCGCCTCTGGCCATAAATGCTGCACGGCGCTAGCTAAAATATGCGCCAAGCTATGCCGCATCGCATAAAGCTGATCAGATTCGTTCCTATCCATAACTTCTTGATAATAATAACAGCCCCTGCCTGGCAACTCCAGCAGCAACAAATTTGGGACAAACAAAAACGGGCTGGAAGGTTCTCGCAATTACCTTCCAGCCCGCTAGTGTGGTGCAGTCTTAACTACATCGCAAAACTCAGCCTTACTCGCAAAACTATACCAAGGCTAGTACTATTTGGCTAGTACTATCCGCTGTATTAATTACAGCTAGCCTGCGAATAAGTCTCCTGAGGAAGTATAGCATTAATGATATATCAGGGCAATAATTAGTGGGTAAACACCTGTTAACGGGTTGCTGCGTCCTTGTATTGATACTTAGAGCCAAGTTGTGGAGAAATGACTGACACAACCCGGACCGTTAGCAGCAGACTCTACCAACCAACACTAGGCGGGATTGAAGTCAATTAAAACGCCCCGAGACTAGGTCGCCTCCCTCCTACTTACAACTTGATCAGCTACGGAGCGACTTTCTACTTTTGTGCCACCGTAGCGCTAGTACAAGCAAACCAACTACTATGATCACTAACAAGGGTAATAGCCAGCGCCAATAGCCGGTCAGGACCACCACCCACTGGCTAGTGCTCGTATTAGCGTCGCTAGAGAGCTTCAGATGATAAATACCGATTCGACTACCGGGTAGGTTGAAACTCTGAGGACGATTGATCCCCGGAAATACTAGGTCACCACTAAAGTTATCGGTCGCGCCACCTAGCTGAACGGTGAAATTCGGGAAATAGCCGCTAGCCTTGTTGCCTGTTTCGGTGTTTTTAAAATTGAACTGCCCGCTCACTCCGTCGCCGAATTGAAACAGCGAGACTCGCCAGCCATTAACCTGGCCTTGCTTAGGCAGATCACCGTTGCCATTTTTCAGCATTAACAGCGTGCCGATACGCAAAATAGGCGTAATACTATAACTAGGTTCAACCGGCTTAGCTTGGGCGAGCAGCGCTGCAAAAATCCGTGTTTTGGGTAATTTTTGACCATTAAGTAGGAAATACAAATGGATTCGCTCGCCCGGCTTCAGCTGGAACTGCTGGTAGTCGGGCGTAATACCGGCTGAAACCAAAGGGTCACTGTAAAACTGGAGCGTGCCCTTGTCATCGATCTGCTTGAAAGCCTGGACTTCCGTCGTAATGCTCTCTGTAAAGCCGGATAGATTGGTAATATCGACCGCCCCTTTCTCGATCTTCCCATCCAGATTAGCTTGGTATTTTAGCGGTGAAATCGATATGCCATCAGCACTAGCTGGACGGTAGGTTAATAGAGTAAGTCCTGCTACGACCAAAACCAGCAAGGTTAGCATAATGGGCAGTTGTAAGAAATTGGGCAGGGCGCTAATTATCTTTTTAGTCGACATTCTCATGGTGTTATTGTGGCGGTATACACGACATTATTTTGGTACTGACCGGCAGGTTGGGATCCGGACACATCCAGGCGATATTGCAGCTCAATCACATCCTTGGCGCCACCACTGAAGCCGCTACGACTGTAAAAGGATGTCGCGCTTGACGGAATCGCGGCGTAATTGGCACCGCTATTCCACTGCGCCGGCACGCCGTTAGGGCCGGATAAGATCGTAAAGCCAAGCCCTTTGGTCGTACCCTCTACCCAGGCAGCTGGACTAGCGATAGTGGCAGCAATCGACGGAATAATATTGCTTGGATTAGTGATGTCGGTTAGCGGACTGATTTCGCTCGTCAATAGTGAATATGGCGCGTCAGCATCAACGATAACATCAGCATCAACTTCTTGCGAAGTGCCAGGGTTGACCGCCGGGATCACTAAGCCGGAGTTAAAGCCAGCCAGCCCCGCCTGATAATTAGCTTCAATCTCATCCGCCGACAGAGCCCGGTTATAAATCTTCACATC
>JARIHJ010000071.1 GCA_029288335.1 Candidatus Saccharimonadota bacterium | reverse complement strand
TTTGAACTCATAGTATTTATTTTACTTCCAAGCAAAGTTAGATTCAAGTGAAGATATACTGTCGACGGTACCGTTTCGCGAAGCCACTATTATCAAAAAGGTATTGTCCCCGTTCGCCAAGTCATAGTAGACCATAGCGGCCTGGCTTTTATCACCCCTATTATCCTTAATATTGAAGTAATAGGCCGGGTTGCCGACAAAGCTACCACTATATTGTGATGTTATGGTAGCAGTTGCTCCGCTACCCTGCGAAGCGCCGCTAGCCAGTGACGGACCGGCTTCTTTAGCTATCTGGTCAAGATTAGAAGCGGTCAGGTTTGGTACATTCTGGGTTTGAATGACAAGTGCCACTGATGCCGAGCCCTCAGACCCATTCAAAGCATTGATCTCGCAGCCATTCTGGGTAACTTTTAGACTGGAACTTAGGTCAAATTTGTAGCACGGAGTGTTCACGGTCTGTTGGTTAGAACTTAACTGGTTGTGAAGCCTAGGATCGTGAGCAATAGCGTAGATCCAAAGCAGGATGGAGATAACAATACCTATACCAGCAAAAACAAAAGCCAAAATGGCCATTACTTTTTTAACTCGGATGGACAAGCTGGCAACTACGACAGCGACGATACCGAGTACTAATCCTAGGAGAGGAATGATTGACCCCGGAACTGAGGCTATACCTAGAATGAGGCCGATTATGGCCTTGACTTCACCTTTTTTGGGCTCAATTGCGGTCGGATCGTAAGCACCGGTGGCAGTCGGAGGCATAGCATTAACTACCACGGCAGGGCTGGGGGATAGGGCCACTGGATTAGTTTGTGGCTGTGGTTGCGGGGCTAGAGGTCCAGTTGGTACGACGGGTTGTTGGGGCATCGCCGGCGAAGCTGGCGGCACAGCTTGACCAGGAGCTTGGGGTGATGGAGCTGCATTATTAGCGACGGGCTGGCCGCAGTTCCCGCAAAAAGCCGCACCATCGTCCAGCGGCTGATGGCAATTGGAGCAAATCATAAGACTCTCTTTCTTTTAAGATTTTGTTGTTGTCAATTTAAACACGCTGCCCGCAGCGATTGCAATACTGGTTGTGCTTAGGGTTTGGTAATCCGCAGTGACGACAGAACGCATTACGCCCAACCGTCGCCAGCCCAGCTGCTTGGTCGATTTCCCCCGCCCGCATATAGAGAATAAAAAGCATCGCCGTCATTATGGCCCCAACAATTAACGAGCCGACCAGCAATAAACTATTTCCGGCCGACAAGCCGAAATCGTAAAGTCCGTGCAAAAGCGCCATAGCTACAAAAGCTGCTACTACTTGCCAGCGCGGCTTGTGGTCGAGCTTGGCCCTGATCAGGAAATAGCCAATAAGCGCGGTCGTCGCGACGTGGAAAAATGGCGTCAAGACTAGTCGCATTAGGCCGGTCTTTAGGCCAAAACCAACCGTATAAAGGATATTTTCCGGCAGGCCAAAACCAAGCCCGGCCAGGCCAAAATAAATAATCCCGTCGATATGCTCATTAAAATAACGGCGGCGGTATATAAATAGTGATAGTGGTACAAATTTAGCAAACTCTTCGATCAGGCCCACGCTTAAGAATGAAGCCAGCAGGCCAAACGACATCGGTTGGGCTCCTACGCTCACATAACGATGAGGGATTACCAGGTATTCAATTACAGCCGCGGCGATAGCGCCAAGAAAACCCAGGCCGAAAGCTATCCATAGCGCGCCAATGGGCTCTTTCTCGCCGTGATCGTTCGCCAAGAAGAACCAAGTCAGCCCCATCGACAAAAAAATGAAAATCAGGATAGGGATAATGATAGCCATTTGGTGTTTTTGCTGTTCCTAGAGTTGATCTTATTAGCTAGCGCAAAATGGCGTCCTACTCTTGGTAGAGACACCATCCTGGAAGGATTGTAGCATAAGCGTAATTCTAGTCGGCAGTTAAAAAGCTTATTTTGGCAGTAAATACTTGAGGCTGGGTGGGCAGATGAATTCTAGCGTTCGGCTAGTTTCACCGCTGGCGGTCAGCTTAATAGTTAGTCGCTCGGTCGGCAGGACATCGGCAACTATATCGCCCCACTCAATAACGACAACACTGGCCTCATCGTTCATAACTTCTGCTAGTTCATTACTCATAATACCCGGCTCAGTCAGGCGGTAGAAATCAAAGTGATAAATCGTGAAATTAGCGGCTTTATATTCATTACTCAGAGTAAAAGTCGGACTAGTGACTTGACCACTAGCCCCAGCGCCGCAGCTCAAGCCCCGGACGAAAGTCGTCTTGCCACCACCGAGGTCTGACACCAGCTCGATAACTTCCCCGCCCTTTAAGCTAGTACCAAGCTGCTCACCCAGCTCCTTTGTTTCGGTAGTGCTGCTGGAGTTAACAATATAAGTCATTTCAAATGGTGACCCCTGCGGGATAGTTTACGAGGCAACGCGCAGTCGCTGTGCTCGGAACAAATTCCTGTGCGCAGCTCCTTGGCGCCCGCCCCCTGCTTCGCGGATTCGCTCTCAAAGAGAGCTACCCAAGTAAATTGCTCGAGCTTCTGCTCGGCCAATTTACTTGGTGACCCCTGCGGGATTCGAACCCGCGATTTTCTGGATGAGAACCAGATGTCCTGGACCACTAGACGAAGGGGCCTCTACTTGCTCTAGTACTCTACCATATCTGTTAATGGTTGCATAATCATCCGCTAGCACAGATAATAGCATTAGCAAAATATGATAAAAGAAATAGCAAAGGGAAAAGAGCAGCCGGAGCAAAAATCACATTTTTTGCCCCGCGTGATGAGAAAAACCTCTAGGTTTGTCTTATAAGCTTAAGGCGCTTTCAATGTGGGGAAAATCTAAAGCCAATCTCAAGCAAGCTGACATCGCCGGTGCACTTAACGACGAGCGGGCGATGTCGGAAATCATCATTGATAGTATCGATGATGGTGTAGTGCTGATCGATGGCCAAGGTGTCATTCGTAAGTTTAATCCAGCGGCAGCCAACATCACTGGCTGGAAGCAAACTGAAGCAATTAACTTAGACTGGAAACTGGTCTTTAAATTTATCGACGATAAGAGTGAAATCGTCGATCCAAGCACAACGGCAATTGGCAAGGCCGCTAGCTCCGGCCAGCCGGCACGTGACAACAGCGCCAACATAACTAGCAAATCAAATAACACCCTGGCTCTATCGATTAGTGCCTCGCCGCTGGGCCAGCGCCAATCAGATCAATCCGCCAGCGCCATAGTGGCCGTCTTCCGCGACGTCACGCAGGAGCGCCAGGAGCAAAACCAGCGCGCCGAATTTATATCAACTGCGAGTCACGAAATGCGCACTCCAGTCGCCGCCATCGAGGGCTATCTGAGCCTGGCGCTCAACGATAAAGTTGCTAGTGTCGACGAGCGCGCTCGCAATTATCTCGAGAAAGCCCACATTTCAACCCAGCACCTTGGCCAGCTTTTTCAGGATTTACTAACTTCCGCCAAAGCTGAGGATGGCCGCCTGACTAGTCATCCCGTCGTGGTTGAAATTGGCGAATTTCTGGAACAGCTGACCGATGATCTCAAGTTCGCAGCTGACAAAAAGGGGCTAGCCGTCGAATTCACGCTTGGTAATAATCAGACCATCGACGCCACAGCCAAAGTTATCAAACCACTGTTCTATGTCCTGGCCGACCCCGACCGCCTAAAAGAAGTCATTACTAACTTATTTGATAACGCCGTTAAATACACGCCTGAGGGCAAAATTACGCTCGGTCTCACGGGTGACACCACCACTGTCCAGCTGTACGTCCGTGACACCGGCCCTGGCATCCCGCGCGAGGACCTCGGCCACCTGTTCCAAAAATTCTACCGTGTCGACAATTCCGCCACTCGTACTATCGGTGGCACCGGGCTCGGGCTGTTCATTTGTCGCAAAATTGTTGAGCTATACAAGGGCCAAATCTGGGCTGATAGCCAATTGGGCCAAGGCAGCACTTTCTACATTAACTTGCCGCGCCTCTCCGGCCAGCAAGCTGAAGCTATTAAGCGCCAGCAGGCCGAGCAAAGCGTGCTTGCCCCCCTAGCCAGCTAGTTGCTACAATAGCCTTAAGCTTAAATAAAGCTTTTAATAACAGGGAAAAGAGCAGTCCGACAAATTTTCGCACAAATTTGCCGGCGCGATGAGAAAAACCGCTGGGTTTGTCTCATTACCCGTTAAGGATGGGCTAAACCAAATGTCAAAAATTCTCCTAGTCGAAGACGACCAAAACCTCTCAGAAATTTACGAAGCGCGTCTAAGCGCCGAAGGCTACGAAATCGTCAGCGCCGCCAATGGCGAAGATGCCCTAGCTATCGCCGCCAAAGAAAAGCCGGATCTGGTCATCTCCGACGTTATGATGCCGCGCGTTAGCGGTTTTGAAATGCTCGACATCCTGCGCCACACCGATGGTATGCAAGCCGTCAAAACAATTATGCTAACTGCGCTTGGCCAGGACAACGACCGCAGTAAGGCTAGTGAGCTTGGCGCCGATCGCTACTTGGTCAAATCACAAGTCACGCTGGAAGACATCGTCAACACTGCTAAGGAGCTACTAGGCGATGAAGCCCCTGCGTCCGAAACCGCAACCCCCGCAACTCCAGCCACGCCCGTCGCTACCAGCGATTCAGTTGCGCCTCCGCCAAGCCACTCCACCAGTGATACTCCAGTTAGTGCACAAAATACACCGGCAGCTCAGACTAACAGTCCAACACCACTTGATCAACCAGCTAACGGCCCCCAACCACTGGCTAGCAACCCCAACCAAACTACTGGCAATACCGCTAGCTCGCTGGCTAAAGATGAAGCAGACTTAGCTCAGACTCTAAAAACCGGTACGAGTAGTAGTGACCCAGTTGCTGCTCCAGCAACTGCGAGTACCCCACCCGTCGCCAGCCCTACAATACCACCAACCAACTCGGACAATCCGGTGGCTAGCGCTCCAACTTCACCAATCGCTAATCCACCTCAACCAGCCGCGCCATTAACAAACGACACTGGTGCGCCTACACCGGCAGCTAGCTCACCTGCCCCACCAGAACCAACTAACGGCCCCAGTCACGACCAGGTTCTGGCTGATGCTCTTAAGCAACTGGAGGACGAATCAACTCCTAGTACCCCGCCCGCTAACAATCCGGCGACCAGTAATAACCCGCAGAATAACGAAACTAGTCCGACTTCTAGTCAGAACATCACCGGTCATAAAATTATCCAGCCACCATCCGAAACCGAAGCAAAACCTGATATAAATCAACTCCTGGCTCAAGAAGAACAAGCTAGCGGCACACCCCCACCACCGCCCAGCGCTAACAATACTAGCGCCTCAGGCTCCGACAAGCCTAACCCCAGCGACCCCGGCAACATCGCTCTGTGAGCTCACTTCGTCAGCCGAACTAGCTAACCGTTATATAATTAACGTTATGCTTGTTTTAAGCCAGACAGTCTTCAATCGACCGGTGATGAGCCTACGTACTGGCGGGCAGGTCGCCGCCGCCGAGCGCCCAATCATCAACCCGAATAATCTGAAAATTGAAGGTTTTTACTGTTCTGACCACTACAATAATCAACAGTTAATCTTATTGTCCCAAGATATCCGCGATAACATCGACCAAGGCCTTGTCGTGAACGACCACGATGTTTTAACGGAAGCTCACGAGCTAGTGCGACTGCAAGAAGTGCTCGACATTAACTTCGTGCTGATCGGCAAACCGGTCCAGACTGTTAGCCACGAGAAAGTCGGCAAAGTCAGCGATTTTGCGCTCGATTCTAGCAGCTTTTATATCCAGAAACTCTACGTCAGCCAGAACCTGCTCAAGAGTTTTAGTGGCGGCTCTTTAAGTGTCGACCGTACCCAAATCCACGAGATCACTAACCGCCGCATCATTATCAATGACCTCTTACAAGGTCACCCAGCCGGCGCCCCCGTCCCGGCCTAAAGCCAAGGGCGTACAATACTTCTAGAGCTCGCGGTGCCAGTGACCAGTCAACGCTGAAGCGCAGACACTGCGAAGCACTGCGGCGTCCGGCTCGTGGCTAAAAGTAGCCGCTACACGGTGAGTCGGTTCGCTAGTAGCTCGGCTTTGAGCATCAAGAACGTCCCGAATAAATTGGGCCGTGGGCGTCATGCTAGCGTCTAATCGGTCCGCTACCATCTCTGGGTCTAACCCACTATCGTTTGAGTCTCGATTTAATTCTCCAGACATAAATTACTCCTTCTTTCTATTGAAGATTATTACTTTACCAGGTAGCTTTTTTAAGAGTTTAGTTGCCTGTTAATTTCCTATAATACCCCGTAATTTGTCATTGTCAAGGGTTTTCATATAAGATTTGCTTGATGTCTTCATAATTGAAGCCCTGGCGGGATAGATATTGGGCTAGCTTTAGGTCGTCTTTGTATTTGGTTTGGTGGCGCTTGCGCTCTACTAATAGCTTTAAGATTTCGCGCTCCTCTTCGGCGTTTTTCTCTAGGACTTTTGTAATAACTTCATCTGAGATTCTTTTAGCTCTTAATTCGGCTACAAGCTTTCGGTGGGAACGCGGATTCAGTAATTTGCGGTTTTCGATCCAGGCTCTAGCGAAGGCTTCGTCGTTGATTAAGTCTAGCTTTTCCAACTTTTTGATAATTTGTTCGGCTAGCTCGGGGCTAGCTTTTTTCCGAGCCAAGTAGCTTTCGATTTCCCAGCGGCTGCGCGGACGGATGGCGATGTAATTCAGCGCCGCGTTATAAATTTTGTCATCGGCCGATAACTTTTTTAGCTTTTTGACTTCATTAGCCGCTAGCTCGTCGCCGACTGCTATTCTTTGCTCTAGCAACTGGTCGGCGCTTAGGCTAAATGAATATTTCTCATCGACAAAAATCGAATATCGGCTAGCGTTCTTGACCTGGCTAGCGATTTTAGTGATCTTCATTCAAATGAAAAGTGCCTTCTTCCAAGGAGAAAGTAAGCGTTGTGCTTGGAGTTTCTGGCAAGCGGTCGATCCAGTATTGCAAAACTTCGTCAGGCGTACCTTTAGCTACTAACGCGTTAAAAGCTTCACCTGCAGCTATAGGCACCGAACCACATTCAAGTTCACCAGCAAAGTATTTTCTCACCGGCATACTCGCTCCGATCCAAGCGTCTTTAACATCTTTTGGGTGATTGCCGTGAGTTACTTTTGTAGGTATGTAGTTACCAATAATTGGGCCAAAATGACTTTCGTATAATTGGTCCAATAAAAATGTTTCTGATTCTGAAAGTTCTGGAGGTTGCGGATACTGGTCTGGACTTGCTGTCATATAAACTTTATCCTATCTCCCACCGTTAAAAAATTATGTACTACTCCTGGGCGGCTTCGCGGACTTTTTTGGAGATTTCTTCTAAGGCTTTCGGGTTTTTGTCGAGATATTCCTTGGCGGCTTCCCTCCCCTGTCCAATCTTCTCGCCGTTATAGGCGAACCAAGCGCCGGCTTTTTCGACGATACCGTGCTCGACGGCCAGGTCGATGACGTCGCCGGATTTGCTAATGCCTTCGTTGTACATAATGTCAAATTCGGCCTGGCGGAAGGGCGGCGCGATCTTGTTCTTGACGACTTTGACGCGGCAATGGTTGCCGATGACCTTTTCACCTTGCTTGATCTGCGCCGTACGGCGGATGTCGAGGCGGACGCTAGCGTAAAATTTCAAAGCGTTACCGCCGGTAGTCGTTTCTGGATTGCCGAACATTACACCAATTTTCATACGGATTTGATTAATGAAAATTACCGTGGTTTTGCTTCTAGAAATCACTCCTGTGAGTTTACGCAGAGCTTGCGACATCAGCCTGGCTTGCAAGCCCATATGGCTGTCACCCATATCGCCTTCGATTTCCGCGCGTGGTGTTAGCGCCGCGACTGAGTCAACGACGACGATATCAACGGCATTGGAGCGCACCAGCGTTTCACAAATTTCCAGCGCTTGCTCGCCGTTATCGGGCTGACTTAGCAGAAGATTCTCAACGTCGACGCCAATCCGCTTGGCATAGGCCGGATCGAGCGCATGCTCGGCGTCGATGAAAGCCGCCGTGCCGCCATTCTTCTGAATTTCGGCAATCGCGTGCAAAGTTAGCGTCGTCTTACCGCTTGATTCCGGGCCGTAAATTTCGATAATACGGCCGCGCGGAATACCGCCGCCGAGCGCCAGGTCTAACCCTAGCGAGCCAGTGCTAGTCGTCTCGACATCGATGTGGTGGTCCTCACCCAGCTTCATAATCGAGCCCTTGCCGAATTGCTTCTCGATTGTCTCGAGCGCCAGATTTAGCGCCTGTGCCTTGCCATCACTCGCGGCTTTCTTATCCTCAGTTTTTGTCGCCGTTTTTGCCATCTATCTTTCCTCCCGCTTTAGCTCTAAAGTTACAGTATAACAAAACAGGGCTGGCACAAAACTGATTATGCTAAAATATGCTTAAGAAAATGTGGGTTAACAAAAAATGCGAATATCAGATAGCTTAGTCGAGCAACTGCTTAAGAAATCGAGCAAAGTCAGCGACGAACAGCTAGCTAATCTGAAAACACAAGAGGCGAGCGAAAAAAAGCCACTGCAAGATCTCGTCATTAAAGATAGCATTTTGACCGAGGCCGAGCTGACGAAACTTTACGCCGAAGAAATCGACGTGCCGCTAGTTGAGTTAAAGCCCCGCGATATCAGCAAGGATGTGCTGAAAACCCTGCCGGAGCGTATAGCCCGCCAGTATCGCGCCATCGTCTTCGGCATCGAGAAAGATAAAAGTTACGATGTTGCGATGGAGGACCCGGACGACATTCAGGCACTCAACTTCCTCGGCAAGCAGCTCGGCAATTCCGTCCATGTGTCAATCGCCCCGGCCAGTCAAATCGCGGCCGCGCTCGATCAATACCGCGGCAACATCTCAAGCGAATTAACGAAAGTTATTACCAGTAGCGACGAAGATGAGACCAGCGAAGAGGTCGACGAATCGGAGCTGGCCGAAGATTCGCCGATCGCCCAAACTGTCAACATCCTGATCGAAGCCGCCGTCCAGTCCGGCGCAAGCGACATTCACATCGAACCGCGCGAAGATTTCGTCGTCATCCGCTACCGAGTCGACGGGCTGCTGCGCGAAGTCAACAAATTGCCGCGAAAATTATTAAATCCTCTGGTCAGCCGCATCAAAATCCTGTCGAACTTAAAAATTGACGAACACCGCGCGCCGCAGGACGGGCGCTTCAAAGTGTTAGTCGTGGGCCAGCACTATGCTCTGCGTGTATCAGTTTTGCCAGTTGTCGACGGCGAAAAAGTCGTAATGAGAATTCTAAATGAAGGTAGCAACGCGGCCAGTTTCAGCGAGCTAGGTTTCTGGGGCCAAGCCAAGGTTGACCTGTCGCACGCTATCACTCAGCCGCACGGTATGGTGCTCGTGACGGGGCCGACGGGATCCGGTAAATCGACAACCTTGTTCAGCATTTTATCGATGTTAAATCAACCGGGCGTGAACATCAGCACAATCGAAGACCCGGTCGAATATCGCATCCAAGGCGTCAACCAAACCCAGGTTAACCCAGTCGCAAATATGACTTTCGCTAATGGCCTCCGGGCGCTGCTGCGCCAGGATCCAAATGTCATTATGGTTGGTGAGGTGCGCGACGGCGAGACGGCGGAGCTCGGCGTCCAAGCCGCGCTAACCGGCCACTTGGTCTTCACAACCCTGCATACCAACGACGCCGCCACTTGCCTACCGCGCTTGCTCGATATGGGCATCGAGCCATTCCTGATCGCCAGCACGGTGCGCGTTGTCGTTGCTCAGCGACTGGTACGCCGCCTCTGTAACAAGTGCCGCATCAGCTACGAACCAACCAGCGAAGAGATTAGGAACATCGCTAAGACTCTGGAGCTCGAAAAAGCCGGCGGTATGAGCAAAATGCACGAGCTCGAGCTCGCCGCTAGGAAAGATAACTTAATTAACGATGGTGAAGGCTCAGCCTCCTCAACCAGCAGCAACATCACGAGGCTATTTAAAGCTAACGAAGATGGTTGCGATGTTTGCAACCACACTGGTTTCAAGGGGCGAATCGGCATCTATGAGGTCCTCGAAAACAACGAAGGTATTCAGCAAATGATTATTGGCGGTAGCACCAGCGAGACTATCGAAGCAGCTGCCATAAAGGCCGGAATGTTGCCTATGCAACTTGACGGCTTCATTAAAGCCCTGCTCGGAATGACCACTATTGAAGAAATCCTAAGAGTAACCACGACAGAGGGCTAGCGGGATAAAGGAAAATAATGTCAGATTTCACCTACACCGCCCGCAGCTCATCCGGCCAAATCCAAACCGGTACGATTCAAGCCGTCAGTGTCACAGCAGCCACTAGCAGCTTGCGCGCCAAATCGCTCCAACCACTGATCGTCAAGCCCAGGGCCAAAGGCGGCCTCAATATGGAAATCAAGCTGCCCGGCGGCGATCGCGTCAAAGGTAAGGAGCTGGTCGTCTTCACCCGCCAGTTCGCGACAATGATTAACGCTGGCGTACCAATGTTAAAGAGTCTCAACACGATGAAGGAGCAGACCGAATCGCTAGCATTGAAGCGAGTCATTACCGAAGTCGCGGCTGATGTCGAAGGCGGCGCGACTTTGTCCGGCGCGCTAGCCAAGCATCCGACGGTATTCAGCCCGATTTACGTCAATATGGTTAAGGCTGGCGAAACCGGCGGTATCCTCGACCAAGTACTGAACCGCTTGGCCACGCAGCAAGAAAAAGACTCAGCGATTAAGGCCAAAATCAGGAGCGCGATGATCTATCCGTCGGTTATCGGTGTTGTTACTATCATCGCCTTTTTCGTCTTAATGACCGTAATTGTGCCAAAAATCGGCCACATTTTATCGACGCTCGGTTCAAAGTTACCAATCTACACCAGAATCCTGCTAAAGGTCAGCGCCATTATGAAATCACCATATTTCCTCCTGGCGGTAGTTATCGGCGTGCCGATCCTGATTTACGTTTTCCGGCGCTGGAAGAAAACGCCAGACGGCCGCTATAAGTGGCACAGTTTACTACTTAGAATGCCTATTATAAAAACGATCATCGTAAAAGTCGCCATTGCCCGTTTCGCGCGGATTTTTGCTTCGCTGATGGCGGCTGGCGTGTCAATCGTTGATGCGATTAATACCACCGCCGGCGCGATGGGTAATGCTGTGATCGAAAAAGAATTACTAAACTCCAACAAAGCGATTAAAGAGGGCTCTCAGCTATCTAAAGAGCTTGCCAAAACCCCGCATTTTCCGAAGATGGTCACCCAAATGTTAGCCATCGGGGAGGAAACCGGCCAGACCGACACCATTATTATCAAGGTCGCCGAATTTTATGAGCAAGAGGTTGATGCGGTGGTTGCCTCGATCAGCTCCATCATTGAACCTGTGATGATCATAGTGCTGGGCGGCATTGTTGGCCTCGTCGCCATCTCTGTCTTTGGGCCGATTACCCAACTTTCCACAAGCGTGCACTAAAATAGTTGACAATGTTTTAGCCATAAGCAATAATGCTAACCAAGCTATAAAAAGCGAATAATCATATTAATAAAGGATGGGCAATATGACAAAAAATAGAAAAGTAAACTCGAAGGGTTTTACCCTGATCGAGCTTCTAATCGTGATTATAATTATCGGTATTTTAGCTGCGATTGCGTTCGTGGCTTACGGCAGCGCGACCTCGAAGGCACACCAAGCTAGCGCGCAGTCAACCTTGGCGCAAGTCAAAGAGAAGATGGCTAGTTACCAAGCTGACAACAACAGCTTTCCGGCCACCATCGGTGATATGGACAACTGGCTAAACAGCCCGGCTGGCGGCAACAACCAAGCACTATCGCAAACTTTTGTCGGTCCAGGCTACACCTACGCTGTTACGCCTAGCGGCTGTGGCGATACTGTCGCCTCTGGGGGTGCTATTACTGCTGGCTCAACTGCTTGCACCGGCTTCACATTGACCGCCAACGGCTCGACCCTCGGCTTTAGCGGCACAGTTACCACTACCAACTAACGTTTAAGAAACGTTCTCAAACAAAATCTCCCGGGCATAGCTCGGGAGATTTTTAGTATAATCATTAGCAAGATGGCAAAAAATAAACAAGCCGGCTTTACGTTAGTTGAAATGCTATTAACTATCGTAGTCCTCGGTATCGCGATTACAAGTATCGCCACGCTCTATTACCA
>JARIHJ010000029.1 GCA_029288335.1 Candidatus Saccharimonadota bacterium | reverse complement strand
GATTATTTATGTGGGCAAGGCGGCGGTGCTGAAAAACCGCGTGCGCCAGTACTTTCAAAAGTCGCGCGCGCGCGATCCGAAAACTGACACGCTAGTCGCCGAAATCGCCGACACCGATTGGCAGGTCGTCGATAGCGAAATGGAAGCGCTGTTTCTCGAGGGCGAGATGATCCGCCGCTACATGCCGCGCTACAACATCCTGCTGCGCGACGACAAATCGATGAGCTACATCCGCATCGATTACGCTAGCGATTACCCGACCGTTTCGACGACGCGGCGGCCACTCGACGACGGCGCGCGCTATTTTGGCCCCTACTTCAGCACTACCAGTGTTCGCCAGGCTTTAAAAATTTTGCGGCGGATTTTCCCGTTCGCGACTAGGCGTATTGGCGGGCAAAAACGTGTGACGCTGCATTATCACCTGGGCCTCGACCCCGGACTGGAAGAGGGTAAAACTAGCCTAAAAGATTACCGTGCTAACCTGCGGAAATTAATGGCTGTCATCGAAGGCAAAAAGAGCCAGGTTGCCAAGGAGCTCGAAAGAGAAATGAAGGTCTGCGCCAAAGCTAGTGAATTTGAAAAGGCCGCGAAGGCTCGTAATCAATTGTTCGCGCTGCAAAATTTGAGCCGTCAGACGATATTCTCCGACAAAGAATTCCTGGATATCTCCAAAGACCACGCACTTGCTGAACTAGTAGATTTACTAAAACTTGAAAAATTTCCGCGCCGGATCGAGGGCTATGACATTTCCCATATGTCCGGCCGCGATGTGGTTGCCAGTATGGTCGTCTTTACGAACGGTGCTAGCGACAAAGCGGCTTATCGAAAGTTCAAGATGAGTCACCAGCAAAACAATGATTTCTTCAATATGAATGAAACGATCACGCGTCGTTTGTCCGAGAAAAATCTGAAAGAATGGGGCAAACCAGATTTGATTTTAATCGATGGAGGCAAAGGTCAGCTCGACGCCGCCATCCGTGCCCGCGACGTACAAAATCAAGCGCAAATTCCTTTTATTGGCTTAGCCAAGCGTGAAGAGCAAGTTGTCATCCAAAAAGGTAAATCTACTGTAGCGTTGGATGAAGCCGTGTTACAAAAACTCGGTGGCTTTAAGTCAGAATCCGAAGATTTCATTTTAGTAAACTTGCCGCATAGCACGAATTTGGTCAAACTTTTACAAAGAATCCGCGACGAAAGCCATCGCTTTGCTGTCAGCTACCATTCGACGCTAAAACGTACGCGCCAAACCGCCAGCCTATTAGAGGACATTCCTGGCATAGGTCCGGCTACGCGCAAAAAACTAATCAAAACTTTCGGCTCGTTAAAGGCGCTAGAAACCGCTAATGAGCCCGAAATTGCTAGCGTGATTGGTGCGAGTAAAGCTAAGCTAATCGCTAGCGCGCTAGCGGCCGATTAACTGCTACTGGCCGCCTTTTTGGACGAAGGCGCGCACGAAATCTTCGGCGTTACTCTCGAGCACATCGTCGATTTCGTCCAAAATCGCGTCGACATCCTCGGTGAGTTTTTCGTGGCGCTCGGCAGTTTCCGGGTTGACCTGCGGAACGGGTTCCTGCTCTTCAATTTTTTGGTCAGCGTGTTGGGCTTGTGCCTGGCCACCGGTTTCTGGGCTTGGCATTGGAACCTCCTAAATTAACAATTTCATTATACGCTTGCTACAATAACAAAAATATGCGAACTGAATTTTTTATAGCCAACAGGAAAAAACTGCGAGCGCGAGTTATAACCGGCGTACCCATTGTAGTAGCGGCGAACGGTCTAGTGCAACGCAATGGCGATGTCACATTTCCATTCCGGCAAGATAGTAATTTCTATTATTTGACTGGAATTAACGAACCAGATTTAACGTTAGTAATTGGTGAGACGAACGAATATTTAATTGTGCCAGCGCGCGATAAAACCCGTGAAAACTTTGACGGTGCGCTAGATTTTAAGGCGTTAGTGACGGTTAGCGGTATTAGCGAAATTCTGGATGAAAAAGCTGGCTGGCAGCAGTTGGCGACTAGTTTAGCAAAAACTAAATCACTAGCGACACCGGCACCGTTAGTGAGTTACGAGAAGCGTCACGGGTTTTATTCCAATCCCGCCAGAGCCCGGCTAGTTAGGAAGCTCAAGCGGCTAGCTCCAAATGTAGAGGTTAGCGATATCAGAAAAACGTTAACCGAGATGCGAATGATTAAGCAGCCGGAGGAAATCGCGGCAATCCAAAAAGCTATCGATGTCACTGTTAGCGGCATCGAGGAAGCAACGAGTGATCTAGCTAGCTTTAAATATGAATATGAAATCGAGGCTAGCCTGACTGCTAGTTTTCGAAGCAGTGGTGCTAGTGGGCACAGTTTCCAAGCCATTGTCGCTAGCGGCAAAAATGCTTGTATGCTGCACAATGTGGCGAACGGCGGTCAGCTTACTAATGGCGAGCTGATTACGCTAGACGTCGGCGCTGAAGTCGATAATTACGCGGCTGATATTACCAGAACGTTAGCGCTAAACGGCAGGCCGAGCGTGCGACAACAGCAAGTCTATGATGCAGTACTGGCAACGCAAAATTATGCGCTGGGGTTACTAAAACCGAGCGCTAGTTTCAAAGAGTACGAAACCGCAGTCGCTAATTTTCTAGGTCAAAAATTAGTCGAGCTAGGACTAATCGCTAGCGCCAGCGACAAGATCGGAATTAGAAAATATTGCCCACACGCGACTAGCCATTTTTTAGGTCTCGACGTTCACGATGTCGGTGATTACCGCCAGCCGATGGCCGAAAATATGGTTGTCACTTGCGAACCGGGCATTTACATACCTGAGGAAGGAATTGGCGTCAGGATTGAGGATGATGTGCTGATAACCGCTAATGGTAATAAGGTGCTGAGCGGCCACCTGCCTAGGAAGCTAACAAGTTAGAATTGCCGGCGTTAGCGTTAGTTTGATAAACTAGGGCTATGAGCGTTCTCCACATTGTTGCGCTAGTGGCGATGATACTGATGACTTTTTTGATTCTGGTGCAGACGCGCGGTGCAGATCTCGGCGCCGGATTGGGGTCGAGTGGCGAAATCAACACCGAGCGGCGTGGTACCGACAAAACAATCTATCAACTGACGATAATTTTGGCCGTAATTTTTAACTTGTCGCTAGTCTTTAGCGTTTTGTTCTAAAATTAGCATATGAGTTTTCGGCTGGCTAAGCTCAGGTTTCGGCGAGTCTTTCGGCGGCGCAAGCGGCAGCTTTCGGATGCTGGCGAACAGGCTGACGAACATCTCGAGCGGCACGTCATTCGTCGGCTAGGCCATCTGTGGCAGGTCAAGCGCTTCGTCGGACTGTGGGTGCTCGTGATAGTGGTTTTGCTTGGCTTGGTCAGCTGGCAGACTTTGGCGCTAAGTGGTTATTATCAACACTTATTGCCGGCGCCGGGTGGCGTTTACCGCGAAGGCGTCATCGGCAGCTTCACGAATGCTAACCCCATATACGCGACCAGTGATGTCGATGAGTCAGTTTCCCACCTGATTTTCGCTGGTTTGTTTAAATATAATGCGAACAATCAGCTGGTCGGTGATTTGGCGAGTGGCTATGACGTCAGCAAGGACGGCCGCACCTATACGGTGCATCTTCGTCCTAATTTGACTTGGCAGGACGGTGCGCCGCTAACGGCGAGTGACGTTGCTTACACCTATCATTTGATACAAAATCCGCTAGCACAATCGCCGCTGGCACCGAGCTGGCAAAGCGTGGCGGTGGCGGCTAGTGGTCCGAGCACAGTGACTTTCACGCTGCCGAACCCGCTGGCGTCTTTCAAATATAGCCTGACCAATGGCATTGTGCCGAAGCACTTGCTGCAAAATTTGCCAGTCAGCCAACTGCGCTCGGCTAATTTTAATACGGTAGATCCGATTGGCGCTGGGCCATTTGAGTGGAAGACCCTGCAGGTCAGTGGCAGCGAGCCTGAGACTATGCAGGAATTAATTGCACTCTCGCCGTTCGCCGGCTACTGCGGCGGCGTGCCCAAGCTTGGTGGTATCGTCATCCACGCTTATGCTAGTGAGCAGCAAGCGGTTAACGATTTAATTGCTCATAATATCGATGGGTTGGCCGGATTAAATGGTATGCCAGAAACTCTAAAAACCGCGGGTGGCATAACGAGTTACAGCTTGCCGCTGACGGCTGAGACTTTTGTCTTCTTTAAGACATCCGAGGCGCCGCTCAATGATGTCAAATTACGCCAAGCGCTGGTGCAAGCGGCTAACCGGCAGCAAATTGTGGCTAGCTTGCCGTATAAAACTAACGCTGAGCTCGAGCCGCTATTGCCGGGCCAGCTTGCTTATAACTCTAAATATGTGCAACCCGGCTTTGACTTAGCGGCCGCCAATCAACTGCTCGACGCCGATGGCTGGCAGACGTCAGCGGCGGGAGTTCGTGTGAAAAATAGCCAGGCCCTGACTTTTGGTTTGTACGCGCTTGATACGCCGGAATTCCACAAAGTTGCGAATGAACTTGAACAGCAGTGGGCGCTAGCCGGCGTGAAAGTCCAGGTCTACTTCGAAGACCCAAGCGATTTTCAGAATACGTTATCTTCGCACGATTACGATGCGGTTCTGGATACGATTTCGCTGGGCGTCGATCCGGATGAATATGTTTATTGGGATTCCAGCCAGGCTGATATTCGCTCGGCGACGCGGCTCAATTTATCAGAATATAATAGCGCTCAAGCCGATGCCGCGCTCGAAGCCGGCCGGACACGTAGCGGGCCCGAACTGCGCACGATTAAGTACCAAGGCTTTTTGTCGGCCTGGCAGGCCGACTATCCGGCGCTAGCGCTCTACCAGCCGCACTTTCTCTATGTTACTAGCCGCCCGTTGTATAATCTCTCGCACATTACTGCTATCAACTCCGCCCTCGGTCGCTACAACAATGTCTTGAACTGGGAAATCCGCACCACCAAAGCCACCGACTAGCGTATACTTGCTGAAATGAAAGCATTTATCTTTGACCCATTATGGGATGATCTTGCTACGCCAGACTTATTGGACGCTCTAAAGCAGGCAAATATAGATATTGTGGTTACGAAAGCCATAGCACCATTGAGTGATTGTGCCGAGCTATTTAAGGGTGACAAAGAAAGATTGCTATGCTTAAATCCTGATTATGTAGGCTGGAAGCTAGAAAGCAAAGACTACGAGAACATTCCGCACTTAAAGGGTATTTTAACTGAGTCAACTGGCTATGAATGGGTCGAGCCTGAAGCTGCAATAGGCTTAACATACCAATCTGTAATATTAGGGCGTTCAACACCCAAGCTGTGGCTGAGTGGGCAATGATGATGATGTTCAACTTGGCGCGACAAACGCCTCGACTGATTAAAGATGGCTTCCCGTTGGGTTTTGATAAAGATTTTATGAAGTATCGTGGCGTACAGCTTATGGGGAAAACGGCCGGTATTATCGGACTAGGCAATATTGGTTCGGCCATAGCCGAAAGATGCGCAGGTTTGGGAATGAACGTCGTGTATTGGTCGCGTGCTTCAACCAATGAGGCGTATAAGAAGTTGCCCCTAGAAGAAGTATTGGCCACGGCTGACGTTATCTTCCCGGCTACTGCTAAAAATGAAGAAACAGTATCGCTTATCAATGATGATATGATTCGGACGATGAAGAAGGAAGCTATGGTTGTAGATATAGTCCACGCTATGTTTAATCATCAGCTGCTGCTTGATATGGTCGCCGCTGGCGACCTGTACGGCTACGGCTTTGAGGGTGAGCCACAGGATTTCACTAAGTTTGAAGGCAACGTCTGGGCGGCACCTGCGTATGCTTGGGCAACCTACGAATCGATGTATAACAGTGTCGTCAAGCTGACTGATAATATTGTGAGCGCTACTAAGGGTGATTTTCCGAACAGAGTAAACTAGTAGCGATTACTACTCTTTACTTGGTGCGGATGAGAGGACTTGAACCTCCACGAATTTGCATTCACTAGCACCTGAAGCTAGCGCGTCTACCAATTCCGCCACATCCGCCCGTCGACTTACTGCAAGAATAAATTATAGCTTATACGTTTAGGCTTCGGCTAGCCAATCGGTGTTGGCCGCATTGCTGGCGGAGTAGTGCCGCAGGGTGAGATAGGCGACGATTGCGGTGGCGAGCAGGATGGCACCGGCGATATCTAGCGCGATATTGAGTCCATTAGCGAAAGCGGCGTAAGCAGCGTTTTGGGTTTGTGCTACCAATTCTGGATGTTGCAAGATCGCTCCGGCTGAGATATGAGCGTTCGCCGGCAAGTTGCCACCGTGTGTCACAGCGTAAATCGCAAGCGACTGGAAGTTAGCTGGCAGCCCAAGCGCCGCTAGTTTGGCCGCCAAATGTCCGGTCAGTTGACCGTTGACGATCGCGCCGAGAATAGCAACACCGAAAACGCCGCCCATTTCGCGAAATGTGTTGACGGTCGAGGCCGCCATCCCGGAGCGCCTGGCCGGAACAATATTTAAGACTACCGTTGTCATCGTAGTCAGGGTCATTCCAAAGCCTAGCCCAACAACCGCTAATGGCCAGACCAAATCGGCTGTGCCGACACTGGCATTTAAGTTAGCTTCGACCGCAAACATACCGCCGCCGGCTAGCAGGCAGCCTAGCACGGTCGGCACTAGCGGACCATATTTCGCCACGTAGCGCCCGGTCGCTAGCGCCGCTAAGACCATTACGACCGCCATCGCGATGAAGGCTAGCGCAATTTGGTAGCCGGAAAAACCAGCGATGATTTCTAGATATAAAGCTGTGAAAAAGAACACCGCGAAGACGCCAAAATTGGTCGCAAAAGCGACGAGATTGGCGCCGGAGAATGCTGGCAGTTTGAAGAATTTTATTGGCAACACTGGGTCACGATCGCGCTTTTCAACCAGTACGAATGCTAGCGCCAGCACTAGCGAAAAGCCCAGCAGCAAAATTATCCACCAGCTAGCATAGCCACTGGTTTCGCCGAAAATTACTCCGAATGTTGCGCTAGCCAGCGCTAAAGCTCCCAGCACTAGTCCTCTAAAGTCCAAATGCCGCTCGGCCTTATCGGAGCTTTCCGGCAGGACTAATAATCCGGCGATGAAAGCGACGACGCCAAAGCCTAGGCTAAAGGTAAATACTTGCCGCCAGCCGCTCGCACCGACTAGCAGCCCGCCGATAATCGGTCCGAAGGCTAGCGCCGTGCCCGACACCGCTGCCCATACGCTTAAGGCTCTAGCCCGCTCACGCCGTTCCTTGAAAACTTGACGTATGAGCGACAAAGTCCCAGGCTCGCTCGCGGCTGCGCCTATGCCCATTACGACGCGTCCGGCGATTAGCATTGTGCTAGAATCCGCTAACATTGCTATCAGCGAACCGATGGAGAATAGTGCCACACCGGCTAGCATTATACGCTTACGGCCGAACAGATCGCCAAGTGTACCGCCGGCCAACATTAGCGCCGCAAAAGCCAACATATAGCCGTCAACGATCCACTGCAGCGCCTGTACCCCGGCTTTTAAGTCGGTCTGGATGCCGGCCAGGACCACGCTAACGATTGTATTATCCAGAAACGTCAAGAAGAGGATCAGGCAAACAACTGCCAGCGAACGGCGCTCGCCCGGGAAAATTCTGGGTAGGGACATTAGCTAAAAGCTAAATTGGTTTTAATGAACTGGAGTTCCGCTAGCTGTAGGTGGCAGGGTTTTGCTCGCGCCTGAAGTACTGGAACTACCGCTGGTGTTGGAGCTGCCACTAGTGCTTGAGCATACTGGTGGGGTCTGGCCGCCAGCTAGTTTCAATAGTCCGCAGAGAGCGGTATCGCTAACCTTCCACTCGCCGTTGACTAATACGGCTTCGCCAGTTTGGTTTGGCAGTTCTGGCTGACCGTTGACATTAATCGTGTAGGTTACGGTAGCGGTGTTGCCATTCACTTTAACGTTGGTGACCGTCGCACTAGCTTCCTTAGCCAATGGGGACTGGCTGTAGCCCGCTAATTCCTGGGCATACTGTGAGCCATTTTGCAGCAGCTGCTCGCGCTCAGCGGTTGGCGTACTGCCATTAAAGAAATTCGTCCAAGTGGCTTTAACTGCGCTCGCTTGCTGTGACGAAGACGGTTGGTTGGTGACTGGAGCATATGGACTGCTAGTAGTACGGAAGCCGAACCACCAGACTAGGAAACCGATAATACAAAGTATAACTACGGTGACGATGACCGCAACTGTATTGCTTGTCGTGGCACCTTTTTGATTTGATTTCATAGGAACCCTCCTTGGCGCTCGGGGCGCCGCTTAGCTTATAGCTGGATTTTACTACGATTTGTCCAAATTGCAAGTGATGCAAGGACTATAATAAGGAGTTAATGACGATTTATACGATTGGGCACTCGACGCGAAATCTAGCGGAATTTATCAGCATTTTACAGGCGTATAAAATTGATTTACTGGTTGATATTAGGAGCGTGCCGAAGTCACGCTACACACCGCAGTTTAATGAGGATAATTTGGCTCGTGAGCTGCCGCAGCGGGGAATTGAGTATCGTCATTTGGCGAGCCTCGGCGGCTTGCGCTCCACTAACAGAAATTCGGCTAATCTGGGCTGGCGTAATGCTAGCTTTCGTGGCTACGCCGATTATATGAGCGCGTCTGAATTTGCTAAGGGCATTGACGAGTTAATTGAACTTGCCAGCAGTAAAACTACGGTCATAATGTGCGCGGAGGCAGTCCCCTGGAAATGCCATAGGTCGCTTGTCGGCGACGCGCTGCTAGTGCGCAGTGTAAAAGTTATCGACATTTTTGACGCCAATAAATCCCAAGCAGAAAAACTGACTAGCTTCGCCAGAGTCGATGGTGAGAAAATTACTTATCCTGGCGAGCATTAGCGGCTAGTGGTATTATTTAAGACAACGCTATGAGTAAAGTGGGCAATTATTTGCAAGAACACTTAATCGGTGAGGTCGTCGATTCGGCGGACGCACTCGAGTTCTTCTCGACCGATATGAGTATTTTGCAGGTGAGGCCGGGACTGGTGGTTTATCCGCGGAATGAGAATGACGTCAGGAAAGCTGCGCGTTTTTGCTGGCAGCTGGCTGAGCGCGGACGGATTATCCCGATTACGGCGCGTGGCGCAGGCACTGATTTAGGAGGTGCGGCGCTAGGATCGGGGATTATATTGGCGTTTCCGGCGCATTTGAACCACGTTCTCGATATTGACGCTAAATCTGGCCAGATTATGGTCGAGCCGGGCGCTAATTTTGCCAAGGTCCAGCAGGCACTCGAGCACGTCGGCCGCTTTATTCCGCCTGAGCCGGCTAGTGCCGAATATTCGACTATCGGCGGCGCCATTGCCAACAACGCTAGCGGCGAGCGTGGTTTTAAGTACGGCTCGATGATTAATTTTGTGAAGTCGGTCCGGCTGGTGCTAGCCAACGGCGAAGTCATTGACACCGGACGAATTTCTAAGCGTGAATTGAACCGTAAGCTCGGGCTGTCTACATTTGAGGGTGAGATTTATCGTTCACTAGATACTCTGATTGAAGAAAACAAGGAGCTAATCGATAAACTTAAATTGCCGCTAGCTAAAAATACAGCCGGCTATAACCTAGCCGAAGTGAAGCGTAAGGATGGCAGCTTTGACCTGACGCCGCTAATCGTCGGCAGTCAAGGGACGCTCGGTATTATCAGCGCGGCCGCTATCGAATCGGAAATTTACGCTAGTGACACTGCTGTGCTGGCTGGCTTCTTCAGCGATATTAGCACTGCCATCGAAGCTGCTAATGAAGTGCAGCGGTCGAGCGATTTGCCAGCTAGCCTGGAATTTGTAAATGGCAATCTGCTAAAAGCCGTCGCTAGGATTAATCCCAATTTGCTAAAGGGCGAGTTAGCCCAGGACAACTCGAACCAGCCTCTACCAGCCGCAGTGCTCGTCGCCGAATTCGACGATCCGAGCGAGCGCAATCGCAAAAAAGCTACCAAGAAAGTCAAGAAAATTTTCGACAAGTACGCTAGCGCCACGAAGTTAGCGCTAGAGCCGAATGAGAAAGAAGCCTTGGCACGCATTCGCCGAAGCCAGGCGGTCTACTCTGCTAGCGGTGAGGCGAACGCCAGGCCGTTGCCGCTAATCGATGACGCCATTGTGCCGGTTGAACAGCTGGGGGCGCTAATGGATGGGGTTAGCAAGCTGGCAAAATCAGGGCGTCAGGAGCTGGCTGTGTGGGGCCACATTGGTGATGCTAATTTGCGGATTCAGCCGATACTTGACCTCGCCGGTATTGGCGATCGGCAAGCCGCATTCAAGCTGATGGACGAATATTACAAGCTAGTTATAAGCCTCGGCGGCAGCACCAGCGCTGAGCTCGGTGATGGCCGGCTGCGCGCGCCGTGGCTGCCACAAGTTTACGGCGAAGAAGCTTATCAGCTGCTAGCCAAGCTCAAGAAAATTTTTGACCCCTATGGCACTTTGAATCCAGGTGTCAAAATCGGTGTGACGCTAGACCAAATCAAGCCGCTTATCCGTTCCCGCTACTCCCTCGACCACCTCTACAACCACACCCCGCGCTCATAAATCTTGGAATCAAGCCACCGCTCTAGTAAAATAACAGGGTAGTCGAGCGGACGTGGCGGAACTGGTAGACGCGTAGCCTTGAGGTGGCTATGGGAGCAATCCTGTGGAGGTTCAAGTCCTCTCGTCCGCACCAGGGTGATTAGCTCAGTTGGCTAGAGCACCTCGTTTACACCGAGGGGGTCATAGGTTCGAGTCCTATATCACCCACCAAGAATTGATTTGTTAGAACGGATGGGTGAGGCGCCAAGTTAGGCTCGGTGATGGAATTGGCGCACTAGCAATTAGGGTGGTAGTTTGAGAATTAGGGCCGCGGCCGACTGTTACTTCGCCGACTTTGGTGCCGGCCGCGACTGTCTCGGCGGGGTGGAAAACACTCGGGGAGCTAAGTGTTTTGGTGGTGACTTTTTGCGGTGGTTGCTGGCCTTGCCAGACTGGCAGCGATAAGCTGTACTGAGCCTTAGCCGGAACGGGGCTCGCCAGCCAAGGTGCCGAGAAACTGACTATCGATTGGCCTGAGGTTACAACTGGCTCGACTTTGAAGTTTGGCTTGGCGGTATCGAGGAGCGAGATTGAATCGTGCATTGCGTCGACCACGGTCGGGGCGTGCATAATAGCACCCAGAACGGTGACCACCCGATCGCCCAACTTATAATTGGCCGCGAATAAGAAGTTGCCGCCGGCTTGCGTGGAATTGCCGGTTTTAATGCCGATCATACCATCGCCGCCGAGCGTGTAGTTGACATTGTGAACTAGGCCTGCGACTGGGACGGTGGCAGTTTGCTCGCTGACAATTTGCGCAAGGAGTGGATTCGCCATTACGGCCTGGCCGAGCTGAATCAAGTCACTTGGCGTTGATGTCGTACTAGGGTCGAAGCCGCTGGCATCGATACCCACCGTTGTGTGCTTGAGGCCTAGCAAACTAACTTCATTTTGCGCGGCCTGGCGGTACTCCGCTAGCGAGCCGAAAGCCCAAATAGCCAGCGAATCGGCCACATTATTAGCCGATGGCAACAGCATAGCTTCGAGCGCCTGGTGCTCGCTGATTTGCTCGCCAGGGGTAACCTTTACCAGTGAGCCGCCCTCGGCGTAATACTTGTCAAAAATCTGCACGTCCGCATTGGTGAGGGTAATAATTGGCCCTTGCTGGTTCACCGACAGAGGAAACTTATTCAGTATAGTTAATGCCGTAATGAGCTTCGCGACACTGGCAGTCGGTAGTGGTTTTTGGACTGGACTCGAGGTTGCCAAGACGCCGTCGCCAAGTGTGCCAATGGCGCTTTCGGTACCGCTAGGCCAGGGTAGGCTAGCTTCAGTTTTATGGCTGGTCAAGCTAGGCTGATTCTCGACGACAGCTAGAGCTGGCAACGGTCGGAACAGGCAATAACCGGCGTAGACCAAAATGGCCGCAACAATTAACACCCACCAGTAAAAGTGGTGCCGCCGATGCTCGATATGGTGCCGCGGATTACGATGGTAGTAACTATCCATTTTTAAACTGCTTATCTTAATTTTAGCAAAAACTGAACTAGTGTATAATCTATCTATCCTATGACTGCTGTGATCATAATTATCGTAATAATCGTCGTTCTGCTACTGATTTTCGGCTTCATCTATAACGGCTTGGTGAGGCTGAACCAGCGTGCAAACGAGGCCTGGAGTGATATTACGGTCCAATTGAAGCGCCGAGCCGATTTGATTCCGAATCTGGTTAATACCGTCAAGGGTTACGCTAGTCACGAGAAGTCGGTTTTTGAAGATGTTACTGCTGCGCGGGCGGCGACGGTTAGCGCCAAGGGGCCGGTCGAAGCCGGCAAGGCCGAGAATCAATTTCAGGGCGCGTTGAAGAGTCTGTTCGCCGTCGCTGAGAATTACCCGGACTTAAAGGCGACGCAAAACTTCCAGGAACTCCAAGCCGAGCTGACCGACACCGAGGATAAAATCCAGGCTAGCCGCCGTTTTTATAACACTGTCGTGCGCGACTTCAATACTCGTCGCCACATTTTCCCGGTCAACTTGTTCGCGTCGATGTTTGGCTACAACCAGGACAAGGAATACTTCGAAGTCGACGAATCGCAACTGGCCGACATTCAAAAACCCGTCGACGTCAAGTTCTAAGAGCTATGTATTCAGCGATAGCGGCAAATAAGAGAAATACCGTTTTTATAATGGCGATTTTTATCGTCATTATCGGGGGGATTGGTTATATTTTCTCGCGAGCTTACGGCCAGTTCGGCATATTTTACGGCGTGCTGGCCGGCAGTTTGGTTTACGCTGCCTTTCAATATTTTCTGGCGGCCAAGGTAGCGCTGGCGGCCAACCGCGCCCAGCAAATTGAAAAAAAGGACAACCCCAGGCTCTACCGCATCGTCGAGAATATAGCCATCACCGATGGTTTGTCGACGCCGAAAGTCTACATAATGAATGAAAACGCGCCGAATGCTTTTGCTACCGGCCGCGACCCGAATCACGCTCACGTTGTCGTGACCGAAGGCTTACTCGAAATGATGGATGACCGCGAGCTTGAAGCTGTCATCGCCCACGAAATGGGCCACGTCAAGAATTATGACATCCGCGTGATGATGATTGTCTTTGGCCTCGTCAGCGCGATTGGTCTCTTGGCAGACCTGTTCATTTACGCCAGCTGGTTTGGCGGTCGCGATAACGAGGAGGGTGGTAGCCCGCTCTTCTTTTTGCTTGGGTTTGCTGCCGCGTTTCTAGCCCCAGTCGTAGCCCTGATAGTTCAGTTGGCAGTCAGCCGTCAGCGCGAATATCTCGCCGACGCGACGAGTGCGATGACGACGCGCGATCCGGAAGGCTTAGCCTCGGCGCTAGCGAAATTAGGCCGAACAAGCACCGCGCTGAAACACGCGAGCAGCTCGAGCGCGCACTTATTTTTTGCCAACCCGTTATCTGGCAAGGGATTAGCCAGCCTCTTCAGCACCCACCCGCCTATTCCTGAACGCATTGCCCGCCTCCGCCAAATGGAAACCAAAGTTTAGTATCGCTAGAGTATAATTCAGTTACTATGGCGAGTGGTTTTCGGTGCGTGATTCACGGCAGCTTCTCGAAACATTTTGGCGAAATTCAAAAAGCAGCCGACCTATTTGAGGCTGCCGGGGTTGAGGTGCTAGCACCCAAGCGGAGCGAACTGGTAGCTAGCCGTGATGGTTTTGGGCTATTTGACGATGAATTCGACCAGGATCCGCGTCTTGTCGAGCTGCTGTATTTGCATAATCTCAAGCAGCTTGGCGAAAATGGCTTCAGCTACTTTGTGAATCCGGAGGGTTACATCGGCAAGAGTGTTTCGTATGAGCTCGGCATCGCCCAGTTGACAAACACACGCTGCTTTTTCAGCCACAAACTAGCCGATCATCCGGCCTATGTGCAGAAAGGTTCGATTTGGCCGGCCGCAAACTTGGCTGATTACATCGCGACTCGCGCTAAGTTACCGTCGCCGCAAATTAGGCAAAACGAACGCAACATTCACAGATTGTGGGAGGATTTGATGGTGCCGGGCTCGGTTGTGGCGGCTGGGGCCATTATCGAATACCAGCCACGCACGAACCGCAGAGAGAAGGAAATTCTGCTAGTAAAAACTCATAAATGGGGCGGTCGCTATTCGATGGTTGGCGGCAAAGTCCGCCGCGGCGAGCGGCTCCACGCGGCGTTGGTGCGCGAAGTCCGCGAGGAAACTCGCCTCTGCGGCGAAGTCGGGGCTCACATTTGCACGTTCGACCAGATTAAAAATTCCGGTTACTACCAGAAAGGTATCCAGCATATTTTTGTCGACAACATTGTGCGAGTTGGTAGCAGAAAAGTAATCCTCAACGAAGAGGCTCAGGACTATATCTGGGCGAGGCCGAGCGATGCGTTAGAGCAGCTGGATATTGAACCGAATGCCCGCAAGACCCTAACGCTATATCAAAAGCTATCGTCAAATCTCTGCTAGAATAATTACTAACTATGGCAAAAAGGGGAAGCGCTAGCAAAACTAAGGCCATTACTAGCGCCAAATCAAAAAGTTCGAGCAATAAGGCGCTGGCCGCTAGTGTAGCTAGCGGGCCACGCCGGCTAAAAATTGCGCCGTACAAATCTTTCCGATTACAAAAGCGCATCAAACCAGCCGAATCGAAAAAAATTCTCGGCAGCTTCAGATTATTCAAACAGGCAATCGTGGTGCTGACTAGCCGCTGGAAATTATTTCTCGGCATTATTATCATTTACGCGCTCTTAAGCATTATTTTAACTGGCGGCTTGAGCTTGGCCGGGAATTCCAATATTAATCAGCTGAAGCCGACTCTGAACCAAAGTTTCGGCAAATTTGTTACGGGGCTCACGCTGTTTGCGGCGCTGGCGGGTGACAGCTTTAGCAGCGGTGTGTCGCAAGCTGTGATTGGCGTAATTGTCAGTCTGGCGCTAATCTGGGCGCTGAGGCAGGTTTACCTGAGGGGCGCGCCTAAACTTCGGATCCGTGATAGTTTCTACCGAGGAATGGCGCCGCTGATTCCATTTATATTGGTGTTAATCGTACTACTGTTCGAGCTGATACCGCTTGCGATTGGCGCCTTCCTGTATTCGACTGCCGTGACCGGCGCTATCGCGACAACCTCTGGTGAGCAGGCGATTTTCGTCTTCATCTTCTTCCTTTTGGCGATTGCAAGCTTCCATATGTTGACGAGCTCGGTGTTTGCGCTCTACATCGTGACGCTGGATGGAATGACACCGATTAAGGCGCTTAGATCGGCCGCTATGTTGGTCCGCTATCGTCGCGTGCGAATTTTTCTGAAGTTGCTGTTTATAATCATCACACTGCTGATAATTGCCGCCATTATTATCGTGCCGCTAGCGATTTGGGCGACGTCGGTCGCTCCGTATATTTTCTTCCTTTTGACGCTGGTATTTCTGGCGATTTTCCATAGCTACGTGTACGCACTTTATCGTGAGTTAATATGAATCGAGCTAACGCCGAAAAGCGAATTGCTAAACTTCGCGAGTTAATCAACGCTTATCGTTATCACTATCACGTGCTCGATGAGTCGATAATGAGCGAGGCGGCGGCCGATAGTCTGAAGCACGAATTATCAGAACTAGAGGCGGAGTTTCCGGATTTGGTCACGCCCGATTCTCCTACTCAACGCGTCGCCGGCGGTGTGCTGCCAGGCTTTAGCAAAGTCACTCACCGCGCCAGAATGCTTAGCTTGAATGACGTTTTTAGCGCTGAGGAATTCAATGCCTGGGTGGCTCGAATTGCTAAGCTATCCGGTCGCGAAAACATCGAATTTTTTGTCGATTTAAAAATGGACGGCCTGGCTTGCTCGCTGATTTATGAAGATGGTGTTTTAGTCCAAGCCGTTACACGGGGCGATGGTTTTGTCGGCGAGGACGTCACTGCCAATATTAAAACGATGGAATCCGTGCCGCTCCGACTACGTCAAACCAAAAATTATCAGCAATTTCTAGAAGGCAGAACAGAAATCCGCGGCGAAATAATTATGTATAAAAGCGATTTTGAAAAATTAAACGAGCGACGGAAGGAAGAGGGTAAGAGTCTTTTCGCCAATCCGCGTAATACTGCCGCCGGCACAATTCGCCAGCTTAATCCGAAGCTAGTTGCGGCTCGTCCGCTCAAATTCCACGGCTATGATCTACTGCGCAATAACGCCAGCGAAACACCGACCAATGATTTTATTTATAAGGCGCTAGCGGAGCTCGGTATTGTCGCTAACAGGCAAGCCCGAGCTCTAAAAACCGCTGATGAAGTTTTGGATTTCGCTACCGAATGGGAGGATAAGCGTAAAAAGTTACCGTTCAATACCGACGGCCTGGTAGTAAAAGTTAATGATCGTCAGCTGCAAGCCGAACTCGGCGTCGTCGGTAAAGCGCCGCGTGGCGCCGTCGCTTACAAATACGCCGCTGAGCAGGCTACTACCAAAGTCAAAGATATTTTTGTGTCGATCGGCCGCACCGGCGCGGCTACACCAGTAGCGATGCTCGAGCCGGTCGTCGTTGCCGGCAGCACGGTGCAAATGGCGACGCTCCACAACGAAAACGAAGTCCACAAAAAAGACATTCGTGTCGGCGACACCGTCAT
>JARIHJ010000022.1 GCA_029288335.1 Candidatus Saccharimonadota bacterium | reverse complement strand
AGATGTGTATAAGAGACAGACTAGTAGGTGTACTGAGCCGGATTAGGAGATATAAAAAGTAATGAACCTGCAAGCCATAGATAAGTTCCACAAAACCCGGCTCGGATACCTCGTATTTGGGCTAGTGGAGCTGGGCCTGGCCTACGTATTTGCCAGCTGGGCGCTCGGTAGCGGCAGCCTGTGGCTCTGGCTGCTGGCGTTCATATTTTTATTCGGCTTCCTGCAAAATTTCAGCCGCATGCTATGGGTGCATAAAAAATGAGTAGATTCACTCTGAATCAGGAAGACTTATGGCGAAGGCCGGCGTTGATTACTTTTGCATATAGTAAGGACACGGCCGAATGGTGGCGCCGCCGCGGTGCGAGCTGGTGGCAGCAACGGCGAAGTTGGGGCGAAATAATTGAGCTCTCAAAAGTAAACCAATGGTTGATATTTGTTTACAATTTCATAATAACGATACTGGCTGCCGGGCTCCTGTTCGCTGGAGTAGTTACTATTGGCTTCAAAAATCTCGCTGTAGACGCGTACTGCTTGGTGCTTGCTGTCATTATCATCTATAGCACGCCGAGCCTAGTACGACTCTTTCTGGTTATACGTAGCCATGGTTCTGTTATGAAAGGAGTCCAAAAATAATGGCAGCGAAAACTAAGCAGCAGTTACTGGAGGAGCTGAAGGCAAAGATTGAGAAGGATGATCCGACACCAGAGCTGAGGGCCGGGGCGACGCAGCTGGTGTTTGGCGACGGAAGTCCAGATGCCGACGTGGTGTTCATAGGTGAGGCGCCAGGCAAAAATGAGGATGAGCAGGGCAAACCGTTCGTTGGTGCGGCCGGAAAATTCTTGAACGAAATGCTGGCGATGGTTAATTTGAAGCGCGAGGATATTTACATAACGAACATCGTCAAATATCGGCCGCCGAATAACCGCGACCCGTTGCCAGCGGAAAAAAAGGCTTTTTTGCCATACCTACAGCAGCAGCTCGAAATCATTCAGCCGAAAATTGTGGCGACGCTTGGCCGCCACTCACTCAATTGCTTCTTGCCGGAGCTGTTTATCAGCCAGTGCCACGGTGAACCAAAACGTGTTAAAATAAGTCTAAAGGGACAAAAAAATAACTCTCTTGAGCTCGTGATACTACCTTTGTACCATCCGGCGGCGGCATTATATAACGGCTCACAGCGCCAAACCCTCATCGACGATTTTATGAAAATCCCAATTATCTTAAATAAATTATCTAGTAATTCTAAAGGAGGCAATAATGCCAAATAACTCTAATAATAAAACGCGGCCAAATAGGCCGAATAACCAATCAAACAATGGTGGCTTGCGCCTGAATAGCGCCCGTGGTGCCGCCGTGCGGGCGCAGAAAAAAGTCGAAATGGACGCGATAAAATTCGCTAACCAGTACTCGGCGGCAAAGCCAGTAACTGAGGAAAAACCACGCCGGGCGAACTTAATTAAAGACGATTTTGAAAAGCTCAAAATCACCTTCCTCGGCGGCCAGGAAGCCATCGGTGAAAAAAATATGCAGGTTCTCGAGTGGCAGAACGATGCTCTAATTCTCGACTGTGGTAACAATCTGGGTCTTAATCTGCCAGGCATCAATTACAGCATCAATGACACGACTTACCTCGAGCAAATTAAGCACAAAATTAAGGGTTATGTCATCAGCCACGGTCACTTAGACCACTTGGGCGGGCTAAAACACATCGTACCGAAATTCCCGGCACCAATCTACGCCAGTCGCTTTACGATGGGCGTAATCGAGAAAACTTTTGAGGACGCCTACGCCGAGACCGGCCTAGAATTCGAGCCGGAAATGGTGATTATGAATATGGATGGCCACGAAAGGCTTAAGGTGGGTGCCTTTTTTGTCGAGCTAGTCAGAATCACACATTCTGTGCCGGAAACCAGCCTAATAGTTGTTGATACGCCGGTGGGACGGATTATTAACAGTGGAGACTGGCGGCTGGATCCGGAGCCGCTGGATGACAAGCCTACCGATATTGAACGGCTTAAGCAGCTTGGCGACGAAGGCGTGCTCGTTTTTATGAGCGACTGCTGTAATACACAGAAACCTGGCCGTACTCCGACGGAAAGCACCTTGCAGCAGAGCTTTCACGATATCATTGGTCAGGCTGAAGGCCGAGTGTTCGTAGCTTGCTTTTCATCCAATATGAACCGTGTCCAGATGATAATCAACGCTGCCGAAGCGGCGGGCCGGCGTGTCGCGCTCGATGGCCGCAGTATGATGAGCTATGCCGAAATTGCCGTTCGAAACGGCATTTTGAAAGTTGGCAAAGGCACTGTTCAAGCGATGCACGATATGCCCAATTTACCCGACAAACAGATATTAGTAATTTGTACTGGTGGCCAGGGCGAGCCTGGTTCGGCCCTAGTTAGAATGGCTGCTGGCGAACATCGTCATATTAAATTAAAAGAGGGCGATACGGTGATTGTCAGCTCAACGCCTATTCCTGGTAACGGCGATAGTTACGAAAGAGTCGGTGATGAACTAGTGGCGCGAGGTGTGCATTTGTTCCAAGCCCCGAATCACGAAGTTGATCACGTGGGACCGCTCCACGTTTCTGGCCACGCTTACCGCGATGAGTACCGAGAAATGCTACATTTAGTCAGACCGAAATTCTTCATACCGATTTATGCTGGCGCCCAGAACCGGCGCTACTATGAGGAGATGGCCGTTGAGGAAGGCTGGCCGCGCAATAATATTATCCGGGCTGACAACGGTGATAGTTTTCTGATTACCAAAGATAAGTGGGAACCGGCTGGCCAAGTCCCAACTGGTCACGTCCTAGTCGATTCAACCGGCCGTACAGTCAATAGTGTCGTGGTGCGTGACCGCGTACTCTTATCCGAGGAGGGCCTCGTTTGCGTGGTGCTGACGGTCGACAAAAAATCCGGTAATTTGCTGACTAGCCCCGATATCATCAGCCGCGGCTTCATATATATGAAGGACAGTGAAGAGCTAATGTCGGGCCTCCGCAATGAGCTCAAGCGCGCCGTCCAGCAGCGCTACAAGCGTGTCGACCTCGACCGCTTCAAAGCCGAGCTCAAAGATCACGTTACTCATTTCTTGTTTGAAAAAACCGGCCGTAGCCCGATTGTCATTCCAGTGGTCAACGTGGTTAGCGGTCGGGGTGACGTTAAAACCGTGAGCAAACCAGAGCAGACCAAGACGGCAGACGACATTGCCAAGGAGCAGGAACGCCGCTTTGCCGAAATGCGCGCCCGTCTGCTCGGTCAAGACCAGCCCGACTAGCTAGCCGGACAAGCACAATGGCTTGCTTCAGTTATTGACAATAGTTGTAAAATTTGCTATAGTTATAGCATGGCAGAATCAGGAAATTCTGAATTCCATCTTTTTAGCTCTGAAAACGTTGGTTATAAAGTGCCCGATGAGATTCTTGAGGGGGATTTTAGAATTATGGAAGGTGAGCCCGACCCGGATGCCCAATATGCCTCCCAAATCGTTGCAAAACGCATGGAACAACCAACACAAGAGATTTTTGAAGCCGTGCATAAAGAGCTTTCTCGCCTACGGAAGACGTTTGACGACATACATTCCAAAGGCGAGACAGTCTCACTTGAGGCCTACTGGTACGCCCGTGACCTTTTCGACAGCCGCATAGAAGCTATTATGAGAGGCGAGCAAGACTTGCCAAAGTGGTAGACTCTACCCTGTAGTAACGGTATAATATATAAGGTTATGGCTAAAAAGAAAAAATCAACAAAATCAAAAGCCAGCAAGAGGCCGGCTGCTAGCGCGGCTAGAAAGGCTAGCAAAACCGAAGTAAATCCGCAAAAAGCGGCAGAGCAGACGGCTTTCTGGCAGCTATCTGGCGCGGTTGGCCTGCTAATTATCGCGCTTTTGCTGCTGCTTGGTGGTTTTCACGCCGGTGGGCCACTGCCAGTCAGTATGTTTAGAGGTACGCATTGGGCATTCGGCTGGGCGGCTTATATCCTGCCGCTGGCGCTTATTTATTGGGGTGTTTACAAATTTAAAACCGAGGATCACCGGATACCGTTGCCAAAATTAACCAGCGCCGCACTGGTGATGCTTTTCAGCGCCAGCTGGTTCTTTGCAGCTTTTGCTAATCACATTAGTGGTAGCTGGAACGGCGGCCACGGCGGCCACGTTGGTCAGCTGATTGGCGCCGGCGTCTTGAGCTTTCTAAGTCAGATTCCAGCGGCGATGATATTCTTCCTGCTAGCAGTGTTAGCGGTCTTTTTCGCACTGGCGATTTCACCCAAAGCCATCCTAAGTTTATTTAAACGCGAGAAGGCGGAAACGGACACCGACCTGGACGCCCTGAAGGCGAACGTGGAGGGATCCGGCTTCAAGCTAAAGGAAGGCGTACCAATCGAGCGTGGCAATAGTAACGCTAACGAGGAACCGGTGACTGTAGCGCGAATGCCCAGTCTCAAGAATAGTGCTAGGAAACTCACTAGTGAGCAGGAGCACGAAGCCCTGACCGCCGCTAGCGACCCAAATTGGAAGTTTCCGCCGATAGATCTACTAAGCCAAAAGCCGGATAAGGCTAACCCCGGCGATGTCGAGGGCAACGCCAAGATCATCGAAAATACCTATGCCAACTTCAACATCCCCGTTGAAATGGAGGGCGCGAACGTTGGCCCACGTATTACTCAGTACACGATGCGGCCGCCCACAGGGGTGAAACTTACTAAAATTACCGCGCTCGAGAGCAATTTAGCCCTCGATCTGGGTGCGTCGAGTATCCGGATGGAAGCGCCGATTCCGGGCAAAAAAGCCGTTGGTATCGAGGTCCCGAACGTTAAGGCGGCGACAGTCCGTGTCAGTTCGCTCCTAGAGTCCGATCAGTGGCAGCGCCTGAAATCGCCGCTAGGTTTTGCTATTGGTAAGGATATCGCTGGTACGCCAGTGGTGGCCGATTTGGGCCGAATGCCGCATTTGTTGGTCGCCGGCCAAACCGGTAGCGGTAAGTCGGTGATGATTAACACGATTTTGACTAGCTTGCTTTACCGCAACGGCCCCGCTGACCTTAAACTCATTCTGGTCGACCCAAAGCGAGTGGAATTGACGCCGTATAACGACATTCCACATTCTGTCTCTTATACACATCTCCGAGCCCACGA
>JARIHJ010000104.1 GCA_029288335.1 Candidatus Saccharimonadota bacterium | reverse complement strand
CCTTATCGTCGGCAGCGTCAGATGTGTATAAGAGACAGCGTCGTAACACTTTCGTTTTTTGTTTTTGAGCACTATATTTGTTCAGTGCTAGGCTTAGCATAATCGATATGGATAACGTCTGTCAATAACATTTTTTACAAAAAATTAAGGGCCTATGTGTATAACTTTTATTTAGGCCGAAGATCTATTTAAAAAATTTAGCACCAACCAATTTTTTCACGCTAAATTTTGGCTCGAAAAAAGCATAAGGATATTGACATTTGCCGTTTGTTGTAGTAGGCTAAAAGTTAGTAAGTTATAAAAACAAAAACTAATCAAAACCAATAACTTACCAATTCGGCTGACATAAAAAATAGTCAGTCGCCGACGCTCAAGCTGCTACAAAAAGCAGGGCGAGCGGTCAGTCAAGCTGAGGGTAGATATATAAAGTAAGTGCCATATACATATCTTGGGCAGATTTACTTCTTCTAGCCAAAGCTATCGAATAGCGGTTCCTTCTAAGGAACCGCTATTTTTATGCTATAATAAGTTTATGGCGTTAAAACAAAAATTAAGATCAAGCTGGACAACCTCAGCTGGTATTATCTGGCTAGTTTTATGGTTGGCGCTAATTAACCCTACCACCAGTCAGCCACTTTTGCTGCTAGTGCCGTTCGTGCTAATAGTTTTTCTATTGCACAGGCTTGTACTGTGGCTGGTGAGGCAAGTTAGTACCAGCACCAAGCTTAATCAGCGTCAGATAGTACTGTCGTGGTTTGCTAGCATACTGGCCGGCGTGTTGTTGGTGCTAAGTTCGCTGGGGCAGCTGGGCTGGCGAGATGGGCTTACTCTCTTGGCGATTTCTATAATTGGGCTAGTCTATATAGTCAAGCTGGTGCCAAATGAGCGTCCGTAGCTTTTAGCACCAGAGTAAATGGCTTATAATATAGGTTATGCAACCAGGAGTAAATTCACCGAAACCGCCGGAGATTTTGCCATTACCGGTCGAGGGAAGTGGAGAGGCTGAGTCATTATCTGGCTCACCCCTAAAGCCCGAGACGTATCACGTAAATCCCGAGACTGCCAGTAATGCTGGTCAGGTGGCTCCACCGGCGAGCATACCAGTGGCTAACCCCGTCAATTTGGCCCAAGCTAGCTCTGGTAGCACTAGCCAAGTCGCTTCCGTTCAACAGCCAGTAAATGACGACTCAGCCGCCCAAAACGCCAAGTCTATCGAGAATATACAAAAGACTTATATTGCCAAGGTAGAGCGTATTATTGCCGAGAATGGGAGCGACCCCTACAGCGAAGTTAAGCTCATCGAGCAAACCAAAGTTGACTATATGAGAGATGTTTATAAACGGTCGGTTAAATTGCCGCAAGAGCAGTAAAAATGACAGTACTTATAGTCATTGTTATCTTGTTTTTAGTCGGATTATTGGTCATAGCACCGATAAGTTATTTATCTGTGCGCCGGGTCCAGCGTGAGCGCAAGAAATACGACCGTGGGCTCAAAGTAGTCCCTTTGTTAATTCATTTACCTCCACAGAGTGAAGACATAGAGGTGGGAGGTCGCGACGTCCGGGATGTGACCGACGAGAACATATCTAAAGCTCAGGTGATGTATAACATCTTGGCTAGTACCTATAAGAAAGATTTTAAAACTCGCCATTTGGGGCAACGCCATCTTTCTTTTGAAATTGTGGCGATGCGCGGTTTTGTATATTTCTATGCCGCTGTACCGGTGTCTCTAGTGGAAATCGTTAAACAGGCTGTAGTTAGCGCCTATCCAGCCGCTCAACTCGAGGAGGTAGAAGAGCACAACATTTTTAACGCCGTGGGCAAAATTAGTGGCACTACGGGCGGAGAGCTAAGCCTCAAAGAATCTTTTGTCTACCCTATAGCGACTTATCAAGATCTAAAGCGAGATGCGCTCCAATCGATGCTTAACTCTTTATCTGGGCTTGGTAAAGAGGATGGTGTGGGCATACAAATTCTGCTTAGGCCGGCTGATCCCGGCTGGCAAAAAACTTCGAAAAAGGTTGCGGCCAATAAGCGTAAGGGTGGCAAGGAGGGTATTAGCTTGGCTGGTTTTATGAAGGAGCTCGGTACTGCCTTCATAAAATCCCCCAGTGAAAGTAAAGAAGAGAAGAAATCAGAGCCTCTATCGGGGCTGGAGCAGGCTACAGTTGATGCGATCGAAGATAAATCGCGCTATCCAGGCTTTGAGGTGCTGATCCGACTAGTAGCCTCGTCTAACGTCGAGTCGCGTTCACAATCCATTTTAGCTAATGTCGTGGCCGCTTTTCAGTTATTCGATGCGCCCGGCAAGAACGGCTTTAAGTATAAACCAGCCGAAGATATGCAGGAGTTTATTACTAGTTACATTATGAGATTTTTTGACCCGGCTGCTAAGCACCCGGGCATACTAAATACAGTAGAGCTATCGACCATTTTTCATTTCCCGGACCAGAGCAGTATTCCTACCTCCCAGCTAAGCCGGCAGGACTCCAAACAAGTTGATGGTCCGCGAAATATACCTGAAGAGGGGCTGATGCTGGGCTATAACGTCTTTAGAGGCGTCAAGAAGCCAATTCGCGTTGCCTTGAATGATCGGCAGAGGCATATCTACGCTGTGGGGCAAACTGGTACTGGTAAATCGACCTTCCTCGAGAATCTAGCACTACAGGATATGTTGAGCGGTGGCGGCTTTGCCTTTGTTGATCCGCATGGTGACACTGTTGATCGACTGCTCGCGATGGTACCGAAGGAGCGCACCGAAGATGTCATTTACTTCAGTCCAGCCGAGACCGATTACCCCATGGGTCTAAACTTGTTCGAATTCAACACACCTGACCAGAAAGATTTCTTGATTCAGGAAGTGCTAAATATGCTCTATAAATTGTATGATCCACAGCATCAAGGCATTATGGGCCCGCGCTACGAAAGCATATTTCGTAACTGTGCGCTAGCTGTAATGGCCGACCCTAACGGAGGAACTTTTGTTGATATCCCAAAATTGTTTCGAGACCCCCAATTCCTTAGACAAAAGTTACAACATGTAACCGACCAAAACGTCCTTGATTACTGGCTAAAAGAATACCCAGCTAGCCAGCGCAGTAATGATGCCGGTGAAGTTACCGCTTGGTTTGTTTCTAAGTTCGGTGCGTTTCTCTCCAATGAAATGATGCGTAATATCATCGGCCATACCAAGAGCGCTTTCAATTTGCGCGAAATTATGGATGACAAAAAAATCTTGCTGGTTAACCTGAGTAAAGGCCGCACTGGTGATCTAAACTCCAAGCTACTCGGTATGATTTTTGTAATGAAGTTCCAGGCTGCGGCTATGAGCCGGGCTAATATCCCAGAGAATCAGCGTCAGGATTTTTGCCTGTACGTTGACGAGTTTCAGAATTTCTCGACTGAATCGTTCGCTACGATTATGTCTGAGGCTAGGAAATATCACCTTAACCTGATTGTGGCTAACCAGTTTACGACTCAGTTATCAGATGAGATTCGGGATGCGGTTTTTGGCAATATGGGTACCGTTGTGTCGTTTAGAGTAGGCCAGAACGACGTGGATGTGCTGGCGAGGTATTTCCAGCCGACGTTCGATGCTAGTGACCTATTGCGTGTACCAAACTTCAATACTATTACCAGGACACTAATCGGGGGTGTGCCGACACAGCCGTTCTCGATGGCAACACTGCCTTCGATTGGCACTCCCAACTCCCAACTGGCCGATGCTTTAAAACAACTCTCGGCGGCCAAATATGGCCGGCCCCGCGCTACAGTTGAGAAGGAGATTTTTGAGCGAATGTCGACTAAGCCTGCAAGTCCGGCGTTTGGTGGGCAAATGCCTACAAATCCATTCGGTGCTAGTACGCCCGCAGGCGGGATGAGTTCTGCTCAGCCGATGACGAATCCAGCTGGCGCCCAACCTACAACTAGCGCTAAGCCGACCTCGTCGACTTTCCTAGATGAATGGCTAGCCCGTCGCGGCAGCGCTGGCGTGAATCCCTCAACTGGCGCCAACTCGCCCAATGCCAGTACTAACACTAATCCAGCTCCTTCTCGCCCCTTAGCTAATTCCTCACCGCTACAAGCTAATCCGAGCCCAACCACCGGCTTTTCTAGTTTACCCAGTCAAAACCCCATCCCTACCGCTAAAGTGGAGCCATCTGGCCTATTGGATGATCACGGCGTAAGTACATCTTCCAGTACGCAAGCTTCTCCACCAGCCACCGAGCCAACTGATGTTAGTGGCAAGCAAGCTACAAATAATCAGCACGAGGGAGAAATTCATCTCCATCACGATGATAATAAAGAGGCGGAGAATGCTATTTATATTGACAACCAAGGCGAACTTCATCACGAAGCTAGCCAGGCCGGCAAGCCCGACTAGCGCTTGCTTAAAACCCCAGTTTCACTTATAATTATTAGTAAGTGGTGAATAAAAACAGGAGGCAATGCTCTAGTGGCAGATAAAAAATCTAGTGGCTATTCGGCCGATCAGATTCAGGTGTTGGAGGGGCTGGAGCCAGTCCGCAAGCGGCCCGGTATGTACATAGGCGGCACGGGTGAGGAAGGCTTGCACCACCTTGTTTGGGAAATTGTCGACAATGGTATCGACGAAGCGCTGGCGGGGTTCGCTAGCGAAGTGGCGGTGACGTTATTGGCTGATGGTGGGGTGAAGGTGACCGACAATGGCCGCGGTATTCCCACCGGCAAACACGCTAAAACCGGCAAAAGTGGTGTAGAGGTAGCGCTGACAATCTTGCACGCGGGTGGCAAATTCGGTGGTGGCGGCTACAAAGTCTCCGGTGGTTTGCACGGCGTCGGCGTCAGTGTTGTTAATGCACTTTCTGAAAAATTAACCGTAACGGTATATCAGGATGGCAAAATCTGGCAACAGAATTATGAGCGCGGTGTACCGCTAGCACCGCTAAAAGCTATCGGAACTACCGATCGGACAGGCACCGAAGTAGTTTTTTATCCGGACGTCAGTATTTTTGAGACCACTAAGTTTAATTACGATACGATTCTCGATCGACTGCGCCATCAGGCCTACCTAACTAAGGGTATCCGGACTAGCATTGTCGAGGAGGCTAGTGGCGAACGTTATAGCTTCTACTTCGAGGGCGGTATTCAAAGCTACGTCAAGCATTTGAATCTCGGCCGTGAAGTTATTGACGATGACATTTTCTACGTTGATAAAGAAGTTAATGGTGTTCAAGTTGAAGTTTCTCTGCAGTACACAGATGCATTTAGCGAGACAGTAAAATCCTTCGCTAACAACGTACTTAACCCCGAGGGCGGTACGCATTTGACTGGCTTTCGCGCGGCGCTGACCAGAGTAATCAATGATTATGCGCGCAAGAATGGCTTACTCAAGGATAAGGAAGAGAACCTTTCGGGTGACGATACCAGAGAGGGGCTAACCGCCATCATTTTAGTCAAGCTGACTGATCCGCAATTTGAAGGTCAAACCAAAAACAAGCTGGGTAATCCGGAGGTACGCGGCTATGTGGAGCAGGTGATGGGGGAGTATTTTAATTATTACTTAGAAGAGCACCCAGCAGTTGGCAGGAAAATTGTCAACAAGGCATTACTAGCGGCTAGAGCTAGAAAAGCGGCCCGAGCGGCCCGCGACAATATCCTAAGGAAAGGTGCACTGGACGGCGCAGGGCTTGCCAGCAAGCTAGCCGACTGCTCGAATAAAGATCCAAAGAACACCGAGATTTATCTAGTTGAGGGCGATAGCGCTGGTGGTTCAGCTAAAACTGGTCGTGACAGCAAGACGCAAGCGATCTTGCCGCTTCGTGGCAAGGTTTTGAACGTGGAGCGGGCTCGACTCGATAAGATGCTAGCCAACAACGAGCTTCTTAACCTGATTAAGGCGCTGGGCGTTGGGATCGAGGAATCGTTTAATATTGCCGGTCTTCGCTACGAGCGAATTATCATTATGACCGACGCGGATGTCGATGGTAGCCACATCGCGACGCTACTCATGACCTTTTTCTTCCGGTTTATGAAGCCAGTTATTGACGGTGGCCATTTGTTTTTGGCAAAGCCACCGCTGTTTGAATTAGTTAAGCAAGGGCGCAAAAACTCCGTCTTCATTTACGACGAGGATGAGCTAGACAAACAGCTCGATGCCGAGATCGAAAGACGCAAGAAAGAAGGCATCAAGCTTGATGACGGCGTCGAACGCTATAAACAAGCTGGCTATGTTGAACAAAAGCGTTACAAGGGCCTCGGTGAAATGGACGCTAGTCAGTTGTTCGATACCACTATGAATCCGGAAAAGCGAGTACTGGTGCAGGTTAGGGTAGAAGACGCCGAGAAGGCTGATGCCATCTTCAATAAATTAATGGGCAGCGAAGTTGAGCTGCGCAAAAACTTTATTCAAAGTCGGGCCAAGTTCGCTAAGGATCTGGATATTTAAAGGCACTTTCAATGGACGAAGAACAAGAGCTAATCAACCCTGGTGGCAATGAACCAATAACTGCGGCCGAAGCCAATTCGCGTTTAGTTGAGGCCCGTACTGTCGAAGATGTTATGGAGGACAGCTACCTACGCTACTCTATGAGCGTAATTGTGGCGAGAGCGCTTCCAGACGTACGTGATGGTCTCAAACCTGTTCATCGGCGAATCCTATATACGATGAATGAAGATGGCTTGCGCTCGACTGCTCGCCATCGCAAGAGTGCCAATGTTATTGGTGCCGTGATGGCCAAGTATCACCCACATGGTGATATGTCGATTTATGATGCGATGGTTAGGATGGCACAGGACTGGGCGATGCGATACCCGCTTGTTAATCCTCAGGGGAACTTTGGCTCGATGGATGGCGATCCGCCGGCGGCCTACCGTTATACCGAGGCTAAGATGGCTCGGTTAGCCGATGAATTGCTATCCGATATTGATAAAGAAACTGTCGACTTTGTCGATAATTACGATGGCACATCGCAAGAACCAGTGGTCTTACCGGCCAAGCTACCCAATTTGTTGTTAAACGGTCAACTGGGCATTGCTGTAGGAATGGCTACAAACATCCCACCACATAACCTAAGCGAGCTAGTCGATGCAATTATCTATCAGATTAAAAATGAAGACGCCACCCTCGACGATTTACTAGAACAATTGCCGGGTCCAGACTTTCCAACCGGAGGCATTATTTACGGCAAAGAGAGCCTAAGAGCCGCTTATGCGACTGGTCGTGGCGGCATTGTCGTCCGTGGTGTAGCCGAGATCGTAGAAAACACTAAGGGGCGCAATCAGATTGTTATTACCGAAATACCCTACGGTCTCAATAAATCTAGCCTAGTTGAAAAGATTGCGGATCTAGTACACGAGAAGAAAGTTAACGGTATTTCTGACCTTCGGGACGAAAGTGCGCGCGGCAACGTACGTATTGTTGTCGATCTAAAGAAAGATGCCTACCCCAAGAAGTTGCTAAATCAGCTTTACAAGCTGACACCACTTCAGACTAGCTTCCACTACAACATGTTAGCGTTAGTCGATGGCATCCAGCCGCAGGTGCTCGGTCTTCAGGATATCCTTAAAGAGCACATCAAACATCGCCAGATTGTCGTCCGGCGCCGTACTGAATTTGAACTAAGGAAGGCCAAGGAGCGCGCTCACGTTTTAGAGGGGCTAAAGACTGCGCTCGACCATATTGACGAAGTCATTGCGACCATTCGCGCTAGCGAAACCACCGAAGAGGCCCAGGCTAATCTAATCAAGAAGTTCCAGCTGTCGGAGATCCAGGCCAAAGCTATCCTGGCGATGCAATTACGCACTCTAGCGGGCCTGGAGCGTAAGAAAATAGAAGATGAATTAGCGGAGCTAGCTAAACTAATCGCCGAGTTAGAGAAGATTTTGGCGGACGAAAAAGAAATCCTGAAGATAATCGTGAACGAGCTGGCTGAGATTAAAAAACAGTATGGTGATGAGCGTCGAACTAAAATTGTACCCAGTGAGCTAGGCAAAATGAGTGACGAGGACTTGGTCCCAGACGAGCAAGTTGTAGTTACTCTCACCTCAGCTAATTACATCAAGCGCAGCCAAATAGCGGAATATAAAAAGCAGGGTCGTGGTGGCAAAGGCCGAAGAGGAATGGTTACACGCGAGGAGGATGTTATTGAACACGTTGTTAATGCCTCTACGCACGATTATCTTCTATTCTTCACGAATTTGGGCCGAGTTTTCCGCATCAAGACTTATGAGGTGCCAGCCGCCAGCCTTAGCGCCAAGGGTGTTGCCCTAGTTAATTTGCTCCAGTTACAACCAGACGAGGTAGTCAGCTCGGTCATAAACATTAGCAAAACCGATAAGGCTGCTAATCTGATTATGTGTACCAAGCGAGGTACGGTTAAGAAAACACCATTCGAGCAGTATCAGAATGTGCGTGCTAGCGGCCTGATTGCGATTAACCTAGACCAAGGTGACGAACTGAAGTGGATCAGGATGACAAGTGGTGATAATGAGGTGCTGATTTCAACTAGCCAGGGCCAGGCTATTCGCTTCCACGAAACCGATGCTAGGCCGATGGGTCGGGTCGCTCGCGGTGTACGCGGTATTCGTTTACGCGCCGGTGACGAAGTGATCGGTATGGATATAGTCGAAGAAAATTCCAGTATCTTTGTCATTAGCAAGTATGGGTATGGTAAGCGCACTAAAGTGGCGCAGTTTGCCGCACATAAGCGAGGTGGCGTAGGTATTCGCTCAGCGGTGGTCAACAAAAAGACAGGTGACCTGGTAGGTGTCAAAACCCTTAGTGAAAACGATGGCCAAGAAGTGATTATTATTTCTGCTCAAGGCCAAACTATCCGCCTAGGCATGAAAGAGATCCCAGCGCTGGGTCGAGCCACTCAAGGAGTTAGGATAATGCGCTTGAATGATGGCGACGAAGTGGTTAGCTTGGCCTTAGTTGATAAGGTGGAAGGCACTGACGAAGAACAAATTGTGGCTGAGCCAGAACAAACAGTTAAGTAATTGATGTAGCAAGTACTACAAAGTATGTCATTTACCCCTTGACTCGGGCTCGATAGGTCGTTATAATTGACTTCTAGTGCTTTTGAGGCTGGTTTTCTATTGTCTCTGAAAGCCGGACGTTAAAAATTGAATAGTGCAAATCAACGTCAGTTCATTTTTTGAACTATGTTTTAATTGAACCTTCCACGGTTCAACAGTAAGTCAGATTCTGACTGAAACTAGGACAATAGATTCTTTTTTGGAGAGTTTGATCCTGGCTCAGGATGAACGCTGGCGGCGTGCCTAATACATGCAAG
>JARIHJ010000103.1 GCA_029288335.1 Candidatus Saccharimonadota bacterium | reverse complement strand
CACCGAGATCTACACTTATGCGATCGTCGGCAGCGTCAGATGTGTATAAGAGACAGGTCTAACACTACGTCATTAAAAGAATTTTTGAAAAAGTTCAGCTTGGTTCTAGAAAACACGCTAGAAATCTTAGCCACAAATCGTTATCTAGCAATCGTCATCGGCGACAAATACGCAAAGGGCCAATGGGTTCCACTAGGATTTTATTGCATGCACGAAGCCCAGAAGCTCGGGCTAACACTTAAAAGTATCGTCGTCAAAAATATGGCCGGCAACCGTGCCAAACAAAATAAAGAATCAATTTGGCGCTACCGCGCACTAGCCAGCGATTATTATATTTTTAAGCACGAATATATAATGATATTTAAGAAAGAGACTCATGCTAGTCAGCGATAAAGAATTAAAAAATCTAAAACTAAAAGGAATTCGGGCCGCCGAGCTTAAGGATTTTGCCGTATTGGTTGGCGGCCAGCCCGGGGGAAATGCCACCGAAATTATAAAAAGCTGTATCGAAAAAGGCGTGTCGCAAAACCAGATCGATAGCTTCATAAAGTCTAAATATTCCGAGCAACTTGCCGAGCGCCGACGATTAATCAATGATGATGAAATAATTAGCGAAGTCAGAAAACTTAACACATTCAATTGGGGCGTTGTACAAGGACAGCTTGATCAGAAGATACAGGCCGAATACGTGCGACGCTATTTTAGGTACGACGATTTAATAAACAATGTCAGGGGCAGCCTGCACAGCGAAATTACTAATTATGTGCTGGCGACGTGGTATAACCACTGGACAACCATTCTTATCGAAGACCACATAAGTTCTCATCCTCGAGTCATCCCAACTCTAAAGAACAATTTTGGCGTTGATTTATTTTTTGATGAACAACCATTTGACCTAAAGATCACGTATTTGCCTAAGAATTACTATGCAAGCAGCGCCCTAGCTGACCCGAAAGGCCTCGCTATCTGGATGTATGAAAATCAAGGCGCCCAAAGGTTTGGTTCGGATAATCGACTCTTCGTCGTTCTGCTCGACAAAGACAAGCCCGAAGATAGCTGGAAACTAAAACGTGACTTCGAGTTTGTTTATTCAGCAATTGATAACTTTTTCGATACGGCTAAAATTGACAGTTCGGACGAGGTGATTTTCTCATTCAAAGGCCAAACTTATACTACAATTTCTAAAGTGTTAATGATTGCTAAATAAAATATGAATTACATCGGCAGCAAGCTATCACTCCTAGATTTTTTGGATGAATCGATGAGTGGAGTTGCTGGCAAAAATAGTAAAACTTTCTGTGATTTATTTGCCGGTACTGGTGCCGTCGGCACCCATTTCAAGAAAAAAGGTTACAAGGTGGTAGCAAACGACAATCAGTATTACAGCTACGTATTGAACCGCCATTACGTCGGAAATCACCAAGCCTTAAAGTTCAACAAGCTAGCAAAAATTATTCCAGCACTCGCTAGAACTGAAGTTTCTGACCGGCCAGCTCTAGTTTGCGAATACCTGGAAAAGCTACCAGGAAAAGGCGGTTTTATTTTTAATAATTACTGCTTGGGTGGAACAGCAAATACTAACCAGCCACGACAGTATTTTTCCGACGAAAATGGGCGAAAATGCGACGCAATTCGTCAAAGAATTGAAAACTGGCATAAAGAGCGGTTAATAAACGATGATGAATACTACTTTCTGCTAACAACGCTCCTGGAAGCTATCGACAAATGCGCTAACACGGCCTCGGTTTATGGCGCATTTCTCAAGAAGCTAAAGCCTTCAGCCCGAAAACCACTAGTCCTAAAACCTGCCGAATTATCTATAAACGACCAGGATCACCAGGTTTTTAACGAAGATACTAATGAACTCTTGAACAGGGTCAGTGGCGATATTTTATACCTCGATCCGCCATACAATCAGCGGCAATATGCCACAAATTACCATTTATTGGAAACTATAGCTAAGTATGACAATCCCAAAATTTACGGTAAAACCGGGCTGCGTGATTATCACGATCAAAAATCGCTTTACTGCTCCCGAAAGGATGTCAAGGCAGCTTTCGCCGATCTCATCGCTAGGGCAAAAGCTAAATATATTTTCTTGAGTTATAACGACGAAGGCCTGATGACACTGGACGACATCAAACAAATTATGAGTACGCGTGGCCGCTATGGCTACTTCACAAGAGATTACAATCGCTTCCGTGCCGACAGCGACAAAAATCGTAACTATAAATCAACTAAAACCACTGAATACCTGCATTATGTCGTCTGCCAATAAACTTAGGTAGAATGCGACAAATGACACTGAAATTTAGTTAACTTTGTTCTACTGTTGTGCGGTAAAAGAGAGGGATTATGCCTAGAAAAGCGGTTGAATCAGCGTCAAAAGTACCAAGCGCCACCGAAGTAATAAAGAGGCGCCAGAAAAAAGCCGAGTTTGACACCGTGCCTACTGTGGTAGCCGGCATCAGCCTGCGCCACGAAAAGGGCAACATACCGGACATCACCAAAAAGACAGCCGGCCACCTAGCTGTCGTCTCGAGCGAGTTCGTCAATAGGAAAGAAGTAATCGACGAATTAGCTGCAACCCAGAAAGGGCCCGAGCGCGAGCTAAAAAGTGCGGCCGCCGAGCATCGTGGCTTCCGCGGCATTGAATCGGTGCCAGACAACTTTCGCCTCTCGGTCAGTCCCAGCTACCACCTGGGCTGGGATACAGATCGGCTAAGGGAAGACTTGGGTCTAAATTATGGCTCTATCGTGCACGAGCGATTAGTTGCCAATGTCAGTGTGCCGCTGGGACTGGAGACCGACGAAGGCCCACTAACCACTGAATTGATGCAAGAAGCCTTGCGACGCGGGCTGGCTACTCTGGGGCTCGGCAGGAAAGCCGTTGAAAGCTTGATTAGCACGGAAACCCAAGTCGAGGTGGACGAAACAGAGCTCGCTAGGCAGCTCGCGGCCGGCAAAGTTAGCCTGTCCCGCTCCGCCGCCACCGTCACCGAAAAGTGGGCCATCACCGTAGATCCACTTCAAAAGGGAACTTAACCACCTCATAAGCAATAGCTTGTAGCCAGAACAAGTAATTAGTACTACAATTAGGCGATGGATGAAAATCCGACCAGTCAGAAAATTGTCATTGTCGAAGACAATCAGGCGCTGGCGGAAATTTATAAAACGCGACTCGAGCTACTCGGCTACGTTTGCTATATAGGCTATAACGGCATCACGGGACTGTACTTTATCCAAAAGGAAATCCCGGACTTGGTATTGCTCGACCTAATGATACCGGATATCCCCGGCGGCGAAGTGCTAGCAAAAATGCGCGCCAGCGACTGGGGCAAAGATATCAAAGTCCTAATAATCTCGAACCTGAACGAAAGCGAAGCGCCACGAAATTTGCGCCAGCTCGGCATCGAAGATTACATCGTAAAAGCCAATATGACCGACGACACGCTGGACCTTGCCGTCAACAAAATCCTGCGTCCGGAAGCGCCTAGCGACCAAGCAGCTCCAGCAACTCAGTAAACTCCGGCTGGTTGAAGTGCTGCTTGTCTTCAAAAACGTGAACTCCTGCCTCGGGCAAATCGCGCTGGTACTTGGCTAGCTCTGTGAAGGGAACGACCGGATCATCCTTGGAATGAAACAGGTGGATTTCATTAGCGGCTCCGGCTAGTTTAGCGGCTGAAGTTAGCTTGAAATCACCCAGGGAACCCTGGGTTTCGTCATCGTAGGGCGCGGCGACCAAGATAATGCGGGCGAATTTCTCGGTGGGCGGATACTCGCAGAAATATTTAGCGAGGAATATGCTCCCGAGCGAAAGCCCGACCAAAGTAGCGCTAGGCCGCAAAAAAGACAAAATTTTAGAGAAGTACGCCGCCCAGTCAGCGTATTTAGCGTTCTGCTTATTGGGCATCTGCGGCTGCAACACATCATATTCTGGCAGCTGTTTTGCTAACCACGGTCTCCAATCCTGGCCAAAAAATAAGCGGTTATAGTCTAGCTCTAGCCCGGCTAACCACTTGCGAAAATCCGCGTCACTATTAAACGTCTCGCCGCCGCCGATTATGCATATTTGCTGTCTGTCCATTAACAAGATTGTATCAAACCGCGCTAGAATAAAGCTTAATGAGAGAAATTGAGATAAAAGCGCGTGTCCGCGACATAGGCAAATTACTGGCCAGGCTAAAGGCAATGAAGATAAGCCTGAGTGAGCCAAAAAAGCAGTACGACGTCGTCTACAGTCGGCCGGGCGCCATCGACAATGACCCGAAAGAGAACTGGCTGCGTGTCAGAACTGAGAACGACAGCAAGGTCATTTTCACCTTGAAGCGCTCTGTGACTGGTGAGCTCGACAGCATTGAGCATGAAGTTGTCGTCGATAGTGAATCGGAAATTGTCGCCATCATCGGCTACCTCGGCTACGAATCATTTTCTGATTTAACGAAAGTCCGCCGTAAAGTCCACTATGGTGAAATCGAAATTTGCTATGACGAAGTGCCGGGCCTAGGTAGTTTCATAGAAGCTGAATTACTAGTTGACGAAAATGCTAACTATGAAGCCACTATACAGCAATTGTGGGACCTGTTAACTCAGCTTGGCATAGAAAAATCCGATGAAGAGACCCAAGGCTACGATGTTCTCTGTCTCTTA
>JARIHJ010000066.1 GCA_029288335.1 Candidatus Saccharimonadota bacterium | reverse complement strand
GATTCTTGCCTACCTTAGCAGCTAATTGCAACGCGACATTAGTCGAATAGTCGCCGAACTCCGTCGCAGGCCGAACCAGTTCGACGCTCGCTTCCACGCCGAACAATTCTTTCACCGCGCTTACGATACTAGCGGCTATTTCTTCTCTCATTAGCCTCAATTATATTAGTCAAGCCGGCCAGCCGCCAAACCACAACGTAGATCGTCGCTAGCAGCAAGAAGAAACTCAGAGTCACGCCGATGATCGCTGGGTAGCCGCTGGGATGAAATAACTGATCAGAAACGCTAAAAAGCACCGAGCTGAAATTAGTGAAAACATCCCAGGAGTTCAATCGGATATAGCGCCCTAGGTAAACGGCATAGCTGGCAATCAGTAGCACTAGCCCAACAAGAGACCAACTCAGACGCACGCTGTGGCCGCGGTCAATTAGCTGCCGATGCACCGCCCACAAGCTCAAGAAGCCGAGCGCCAGCCCGTCAAACGCAAATGAGCCCAGCATCGCAATGTTATAAGTAATGTTGGCCGAAGTTATGTCAAACAAATGCACGAAATCGCTAATGAGGTAAAAGCTATTCGGCAAAAACACCAGCCACAAAAACGTCAACGCCAGCCCGCGCCAGCTCGACCAGAGATGGCCGCTATGCAGATACTTAACTAATAGATACGCGAAGGCCAGCGGTAGCCACGCCAGAAATAAATTCCAGATCAAATAATAATAGTCGCTGCCGTGATTCAACATCACGCCAAACACATAAAAGATCAAGCTAACAGCGCTAGCGCCGGCGAGCGTTAACACAAGCGAAGTGCTGGCTCGGCTCAGTCCCATTCTGATAATTATACCGCTTATAGGGTGCTAGTGTCGCCGCGCTCTTTGCGTCGCTCCTCCGGCGTTTCATTCGGACGGGCATAATCGTCCTCAAGCCGCCAAGTCGTACCTGCTTCAGGTGTCGAGACTTCGACGATATCGCAGTCGGTAATGCCTTGCATTCGGTGTTTCTGGCCGACTTTAATGCTGTAGCCTTGCCCTGATCGCAACTCAGTTTCCACTAGTTTACCGTGGCTATTTTCCCAAATCAGTCTAGCGCGGCCGCTGATTAGCAGCCAGCTTTCCTGTTTTTGGTCGTGCAATTGTAGGCTCCAGCGAGCGCCGGCATTAAGATGGATCAATTTGCCCATATAAGGCTCATCGGCGCGTACCCAGTGCAATTCATAACCCCACGGCTTTTCGATACGCCGAACGTAAGGCTCATTGCTAAAGCCTGACGGATCAAATTGTGGCGGACTGTCCAATTTTCGCCTCCTAGTTGCTTATGCTATTATACCTTTACAAGCGTAAAAACTTTAGGGGGAATAAATGTTTGGGCACCAGGACGAAGAACAGACTGAATACGCCAGCGCCGCGACGGCACCGGTAGCTGCCGACCACAGCGGCGATGACAATCAACAAGCTAGCGATGATACTCAGACCACTAGTTCGGACGATAACACAGACTACTTGAACAGTTTGGCGTCAGAAACACTCGATCACGACCACCCAGAAGCGAGCGAAACCGCCAGCCCCACAGTCCACGACGCTAGCGGTGCCAATATTAGCAACAATGATTTTGCCAACGGCAACTCTGACGCTAGCGACGCAGGTGATACTAATGATGTTTCTAGCGATAATAACGACGGCCAGGATGACAGCAGCGCTTCGATTGCCGACGACCAACTGCTTGACATCAAACAGCAGGCGCTTGAGCAATTATCGCCCCTTGTTGATCATTTGGATCAAACTCCGGAAGAAAAATTCAAAACCACAATGATGATGATTCAGGCCGCCGATAATCAGTCACTGATTCCGGATGCCTACAAAGCCGCTAAATCGATTGGCGACGAAAAAGCCCGCGCCCAAGCCCTCCTCGACATCGTGAACGAAATTAACTACTTCACCCACAAAAGCTAAAAACTGGCTACATCCCCATCATACCGCTGCCCATGCCGGACATATCTGGTGCGGCCGACTTCGCCTCGGGCACATCTGTAATGAGCGCGCCCATAGTCATAGCTGTGCCAGCAATCGAGACAGCATTTTGAATCGCCTCTTTTGTGACTCTAGCCGGGTCAACAATACCACGTTTCTTGACATCTACAGGCTCACCGTAAGGTAAGTTTACATCGTAACCGACACCTTGCGCCTTAGAGTCGAGTACTTTTTCTAGCAAGAGGCCTGGATTTCGACCCGCATTCTCCATTAATAGCTTAAATGGAGCTATTAGCGCATTAAAAAGGATAGACTTGGCCGGATTAGCATTTACCATGCCTTGCGAAATAGAGCTCAAGCTCTCGCCCTTTTCAGTCCCTTTCGGAATATCATCTACTAGCTTTTTAGCTAAATCGATTAGCGTGACGCCACCACCAGGCACGATGCCCTCGGCTAGTGCCGCTTTGACAGCGTGGACAGCATCATCGACGCGATCTTTTTTCTCATTAATTTCAGTTTCGGTAGCGCCGCCGACTTTGATGACAGCAACCTTGCCGCCGAGGGCTGCGCCCCGCTTTTCGAGATTTTCCTTGTCGTATTCGCTAGTCGCCAAATTTGCTTGAGATGCGATTTGCTTCAGCCGCGCGTCGAGCTCGGACTTACTGCCGCCGCCTTCGATTATGGTAGTCTCATCTTTATCAACGATGACCTTGCGGGCACTACCGACGACATCTAGATCAACATTCTCGAATGTCATGCCGCGGTCATCAGTAATCACCTCGCCGCCGGTCAAAATCGCGATGTCATTTAGTATATCTTTGCGCCTATCGCCAAACGCAGGAGCCTTAATGGCAACGCAGTTGAATACACCCTTCAACCGGTTCAAGATTAGCGTACCTAGCGCCTCACCCTCAACGTCTTCAGCGATTAGTACCAAATCTTTCTTGCCAGCCTGCGCTAGTTTTTCGAGTAGTGGCAAGAATTCCTGGATGCTGCCAATTTTCTTATCTGTAATAACAATTGCCGGCTTGTCGTAAACCGCTTCCATCCGCGCTGTGTCGGTCACCATATAAGGGCTAACGTAGCCGCGGTCGAAAGTAAAACCTTCGACCACTTCAGATTCTAGCTTCAGGCCTTGGCCTTCTTCGACGGTGACAACGCCGTCCTGGCCGACCTTATCCATCACATCGGCGATCAAATTACCGATTTCCGCGTCGCCAGCGCTAATCGTCGCAACTTCGGTGACACGCTTTTTATCGCCTACGATTTGCTCGGCAAATTTGCCCATTTCCGCGAGGACCGTCTGCGCCGCCGCTTCCAAGCCTTTGCGCAATTCCATTGGGTTGTGACCGGCCGCGATTAGCTTGTTAGCTTCGTTCAGGATATGGTAAGTCAACACCGTGACGGTGGTAGTACCGTCGCCGGCAACGTCGTTCATTTTGTTGGCGGCTTGCTTGATCAGCTCGGCGCCAACTTTGTAGCCCAGCGTCTCATCATCGACATCGGCGATATCGACTTCCTTAGCCACGCTAACGCCATCGTGCGTCACGCTGGGGCCGCCATAGCTTTTGCCAATTACAACGTTGCGGCCCTTCGGCCCCATCGTGGTTTTGACGGCGTTATACAAAATTTCGGCGCCAGCCAGCACCCGCCGCCTAGCATCTTCATCGTAGAAAACTTTTTTTGCCATTCGCCTGCCTCCTATTTAACCGTCGCTAGGACGTCTTCCTCTTTTACTAGAATATACTCATCGCTGCCAAGTTTAACGTCGGTCGTGCTGTAACTCTTATAAATAATCCGATCGCCAGCCTTGACCTGCTTGACGTCTTTACCGACAGCTAGCACCTTGGCGGTTTTCGGTTTTTCCTGCGCATTATCCGGCAAATATAATCCGCTGGCTGTTTTTGCTTCAGCTTCCTCACCTTGGGCGACGACGTAGTCGGCCAATGGCTGAATTGGTATGCTCATTCATCCTCCTTGTTTTAATCACGTTTAACTAATGTTTTCTCGCAAATAAACACTAGTCGCTAGCACTCATCATACCCGAGTGCCAAAACTTCGTCAAGCGCTCCTTTTTTCCCTAGCCAAAGAAGCCACTAAGTAACTACGCATTTTTAGATCTAGATCGTGCAGCTCGACATCTGGGGCGCTATTCAATTCGCTAACCGTCTGTCGGTTAACAATATAGCGATGCTCCAAGTCATATTTTCGAGTACTCACTACGAAATAAGGCTCCTCTGTAGCTTGCAGCTCCACACTACTTATAAGGCCCGATTCACCTAATTCTACCTGGCTCACCGGCAAAAAAACGTCAAAGTGCTCTGGTCTTTTCTTGAAATACCTGTCCCGTTCAGCCACCAGGGTAAATCCTACCAGCTCGTGATTAAATTCCGAGAAAAAGTCTTGCCAGACGTGCCTTTCGCTACGAACTTGCAGATCAATTCCCTCTTCTAGCCTGCCAGCCGCTGTGGCATACATCGCTTCAAATAAACTGTCGTCACCAAATTCCGGACTAGGAATACCGCTCTCAATGCTCACTGTCAAATGATATCACACCATTGTCAAATACACTATGAAGTTGTACACTGACAAGGTCCTGTTGTTTCAACCCTAAGGGGGTGGCTTTATGCCACTTACAGACACAGTCGCCGTAGGTGACTGGAGGCTCATCCGGATCGATGCTGAATCTCAAGAAGGCATCGTCAAGCTCTACATCGGGCTGCCGGGTAGCCTCAACGCGGCCAGCCGCACCAAGGCCTGCACCATCGCTCGCAACTACGGGCGTGTGATGAACGCGGGGATCCGGCGCGGCCAGCTGGTCGTGAAGATGGTCGTCGCCGACTTGGCTGGCGGCAAGCTGTCGAATGAAGACGGCAAGCACGTCAAGGGGATGCTGAAGAAGCTCGACGAGAACGTCACCCATCGTCAGCGCCGGCAAAAGATCGACCACGTCAACGGTCGGATCGAGCTCGCCCCAGTCAAGGTTTAGCCAGGACACCGGCGTGTCGCGGCTCATAAGTCGCTTCTTGAAGCGCTAGCCGCGCACGCCGGTCTCCGGGTTCGATGTTGAGACTTTCGTCTCTTGCCCTAAAAAAGCAATTAACATATCGAACCCGGAACTCACCCACGTATCTGTTACAATTAGGTTTATGACAACTGCCTCACTTATTGGCGTGCCACTCGATCTGGGAGCCGAAAATCTCGGTGTTGACATCGGCCCAGAAGCCTTTCGCCACCAACACATCGCAACCAAACTAGAGGGTGTCGGCTTCGATGTCGAAGATCTCGGCGATATAGGAGTTCGCGACCGCAAGGAGCTAGAGGTCGGCAATCCGCACCTGCGCTACCTCGATGAAATCGTCCGCGTCAATAACATCCTGGCCGAGCAAGTGGAAAAGATTATCCGAAATGCTAGAAAAGCCATCGTGCTCGGTGGTGATCATTCAATAAATCTCGGCACCCTGGCCGGCGCCTCAACTGCCGTTGGCGCCAATCTTGGCCAGATTTACTTCGACGCGCACGGCGATATGAACACCGACGAGACCACGCTCAGCGGCAACATTCACGGTATGAACCTAGCTGCCGCGATGGGCTTTGGCCCAAACACGCTAACCCAGCTTTATAAGCCAAGCGTTAAATTACCGAAGGAAAATTTGCTCCACGTCGGCGGCAGCGATTGGGACCAAGCGGAGCTCGATCTCATTGCCCGCGAAAACCTCACTAGTTTTAGCCTATTTGATATCTTGACCAAAGGCCTCGGCGAACTTATTAAAC
>JARIHJ010000058.1 GCA_029288335.1 Candidatus Saccharimonadota bacterium | reverse complement strand
ATCGTCGGCAGCGTCAGATGTGTATAAGAGACAGAATGCAGCGTCAGGCGGGCCAGGTGGAGGTACACAGACCACTGGTGGCACTGGGGATGTCTCGGGCTCACTCGGTAGCGGCGCGGCTGCGTATCAAGCTGGCGGCGGCGGCGGCGGATACTATGGCGGCGGCGCCGATGGGTCGGGTATTCCTTATGGCGGTGGCGGTGGCTCCGGATATGTCTCCGGGACTAACACAACTATGAGCAATGGCGTACAAACCGGTAATGGGGAGGTAATAATAACCCCCTTGGGTACTAGCACGCCGCCAGCAGTAGCTTACGCGTCCATAAATAGCGATGGTAGTCTCAGCAGCTGGCAAACAACTAATGGGTTTACTGGTGTCCGCTCGGGCTTCGCGGCGGCAGCTTACGGTGGCTATGTGTACGTATTAGGCGGGTCGGGCAGTAGTGAGTTTAACGATGTCCAATATGCACCCATAAACGCTGGTGGCAGTCTTGGTAGTTGGCACTATACGCATCACTCTACCGACGACGGTACGACTTTCGTAAGCGGCTTTACTACCGGTCGTGACGGTCTGGCAACGGTAGCCTATGATGGCTACCTATATGTTATTGGCGGCGAAACGGGCGGGGCAGCGCTTAGTGACGTTCAGTATGCACCCCTAAATGCCAATGGCACAGTTGGTGACTGGGCTTTCACTACCGCACTTCTCTCGGCTAACGCTAACCTCACCGCTTTCGGTTATGATGGTTATTTATACATATCGGGAGGTTATACCGGCACCAGTTCGCTCAGCAGTGTCCAGTATGCACCTCTGAATGCTGGTGGTAGCGTTGGCACCTGGGCGTCTACTACTAGCTTTACTAACGCTCGATATGGCGCCGGAAGCATTGCTAGCGGTGGTTACTTGTACATTTTAGGGGGCTATGATGGTACTAGTTACTATAGCGACATCCAATATACCCCGTTGGCTACCATTGCTCGTGTGGGGCACTATTCTAAGCTTGTCGACCTCGGCTCGGCTGTGAATGTAACTAGCCTTACTTATAACAGTGCAGCATCTAATGGAGTAGTTTCTGTGACTTACGAGGCGGCTGGATCGAACGGAGTGTTTGGATCGTCCTATCCAGCTAGCAACCTTAGCGGGTCTATAGGCTGTATCGGCAATACGACTAACACGCGCTATCTCTTTGTATTTATAACCCTAGACGGCTCGACGTCGGGAACGTTTCCTGACAGTGCCGGCAGCCCGGCTAATGTGAGCAGCTTCACTGTAAATTACAACCCTGTGCACCCGCCGCCGAATATTCGCCTGCGTGCCGGTCAAACTCTGCAACAAGGCAATCTCAGTCCGCTCGATACCTGTTATCCTTAGTCTAGTTCTCTCGGGAGGGCTTGACTGATGCACCAATTCTGGAGCCATAGCCGCGCAGGAACTCACTAGCTGTCATTTCTTTCTTGCCAGCTGGCTTCAGTCGTCCTATATCTAACGATCCGTCGCCAGTGCCGACTAGTAACCGATTATCGCTGGTTCTGATTTCGCCAGATGCTAATTTTACGCTCGTGGCGTTAGCGCTGGTGATTATTACTTCGACTTTGCCTAGCTGCGTGCGGCTCTTTGGCCAGTCGATAAAGGCGCGGATTTCGCGTTCCAGCACGGCGGCTGGCTTGTTCCAGTCAATCAGCCCGTCTTCCTTGGTTAGCTTGCGCGAATAGCTGGTGGCGGTATTGCTGACTTCGGTTTGTGGCACCGGTGTTATTTCGCCGGTCAAGTACTTCGGCACGATTAATTTTAGGCTGGCATTACTTAGCTCGATAAGGGCTGCGGTGAGCTCCGGTGTAGTCATTTTGGCCGGGATATCGAAAGGCGATTGGGCTAACAGTGGGCCCTCGTCCATCGCTTCGACTAACAGCATCAGGCTGACACCAGTTTGTTTCTGGCCTGACAAAATCGCAAAGCTAATCGGATCGGCGCCACGCCATTCTGGCAGCAGGGAAAAATGGCTGTTGACAATGCCGAGCTCGAAGCTGTCGATAACTTTTTGACTCACGATAATACCGAAATCGACCAGCACAGCTAGTCGGCTAGAGAATTTATTAGTAGCGATTAGCGTGTCCAGCTCCGCCCGATTAGCGGCAGCTAAAGTTCTAGCCTTTGGCGCTATCTGTCGCATCTGTTCTAGGGTTGCTGGTTTCGTGATAATGGCTTCGATCTGAAAACTGTCAGCGAGTAGTGCTAGCGATTTGGCAGCAACTGGCCCGCTGCCAAAAAACGTAATCGATTCATCCATTTCTATTCCCAGAGTGCTTTATTATTGGCGATGTATTTCTGATAATCGAGTGGCTCGAGCTGGCCCTCGTCGGTCAAGCGGAAGAACGATTTGGGCTTGTTCTTGATGTGGTCGATGAAGACAATGCCATTAGTGTGGTCAATTTCGTGCTGCAGGACTCTGGCTAAGAAGCCGTCAGCCTTTAGCCGGAATTCCTGGCCGTCGGCGTTTAGCGCTTTGATGCGGACTTTGGCGTAGCGTGGTACTTTACCGTAGATATCCGGCACGGATAGGCAGCCTTCATGGTCGGCGATGAGCCCACCTTCACGCTTCGTGATTTCCGGATTTATAAAGACGTGAAAATCGTGGTTGGCTTTATCTTCGGTGTTATCACGCACCACGACTATCCTTAGCAATTGGTTGACTTGCACGGCTGCCAGGGCGACGCCGACTTCGTGGGCGCGCGAAGCTTCCCAGTCTAGCGTCGCGGCCTTCATTCCTTCAATGATTTCAAGGATGCTGTCGTCAACCCTGTTGACTTTTTCTGATTTTTGCCGCAGCTTTTCGTTAGGCAGGGAAATAATGTCATCTTTTGTCATCAAAAGTTAGTATATAGCTTCACGCCGGGCTCGCTATTATTTTATTTTAGGGCGAGCACGGGTTCTGCATATAATTCTCCTTAATCAGTCAAATTATAACAGCTAGAGCAGGGAAATCGGGTCGAGCTCACTGCGCCAGTTTGGCGGAACGAGCTCCAGCGCTTTGATTAGTTCAGCGCGACTCTTTGACTTAATAACTAGTTGCTGGAAATATTTGCCGCCGCGGATTTCGTGGAAGCTGGGGCTGGGACCATCGATTGCTACCTTCAGATGGCTCGCCTCTAACGTTTGTTTTAGCCTACCTGCAGCGGTTTCTGCGGCGTGAGCGCCGGTGCGGCCGACTTCCAGCTTTAGCAGATGATAGGCTGGTGGGAAGCCGAATTTCTGCCGCTGTTCTAACTCACGCTTATAAAAGCTAGCGTAATCATCCTTGATAGCAGCTTGAATTATCGGATTGTCGGGCGAGTAAGTTTGGATAATAGCAGTGCCGGCGCGATGACCCCGGCCAACGCGCCCAATAACCTGGCGAATGAGCTGATAGGTACGCTCGTCAGCGCTGTAATCGGGCAAGAATAGGCTTGTGTCGGCCACAATAATGCCAGCAACGGCTAGTTTGGGTAGGTCGAGACCCTTGGCTACGGTCTGGGTGCCGATAATAATATCGACCGCACCATCTCTGACTTCATCATATATTTGTTCTAGTCGTTCGGGCTTGGGGTTGTCGCTGTCGAAGCGGCGGATTCTAGCTTTAGGGAATAACTTTCCAGCCTCGGCTTCAATAGCTTTAGAGCCGATGCTTTTATAGCTCAAATTAGTGCTGCCGCAATTGGGGCAATTAGTTGGCGCTACTTGCCGAAAGCCACAGGTATGGCAGCGTAGGTGGTGCTGATCACCGTGATAGGTTAGCGGCAGGCCGCAGTGAGGGCAGCTGGCCGTCCAGCCACAGTCAGCGCAAATTACAACCCTAGCCGTGCCGCGACGGTTTAGAAAAAATAACGACTGTTCGCCATTAGCCAGTGCTAACTCGGTGGCCTTGATTAACTCATCAGAAATATGGGCGCTACGTTTAAAATTGGTGCGATTTCTGATGTCTACAAGCACTAACTTCTTAGGAGCGGCGCTGGAATTAGGGTTTGTCGCTAGCTTCTCCATACGAAGAATTGGACGCCCTTTTTGCTCAGCCAGAAAATAATCGTTGATGCTAGGGGTAGCTGACCCAAGCACCAGCGGACAGTTGTGCAGCTCCGATAACTTAGCCGCAACTGTGCTAGCTTGGTAATGTGGCGCATCTGACTGCTTATAAGAGCTATCGTGGGCTTCGTCGATAACAATTAAGCCCACATTCTTCAGTGGCAGGAATAGCGCCGAGCGTGGCCCGATGACGACTAGCGGTTCTTTAGTGGTAAGGATCCTTTGCCAAATCGCGCGGCGCTGAGCCAATGTTAACGATGAGTGAGCCACAATTATTTGTTCACTGAGTGGGTTTTTAAATTGTTTTTCCAGCTGACTTGTCAGACCAATTTCTGGTGTGAGTATTACAACTGATTTTTTAAACTCTAGCACTTTAACAGATAGTTCTAAATAAATTCTGGTTTTACCACTGCCGGTTTCACCGTGCAGTAAATACGTTCCAGACGTAGTTATTTTATCAACTACTGATTTTTGTTCGGGCGTTAGCTGAGGCAATTCTGGTGGCTTATTAATGCTGCTTTCGACTAGTTTTGGCGGTTGCTTTGGTTCTTTCAAGTTGTTTAATGAGACTAATTGCCTAGCGATCGAGCCTGTACTATTGGAATAATAGGCCATCATCCATTTGGCCAGCTCGACGAGCGGCACGGGCAAGGGTGGTAAATCACTAGCACTGGAAATTGACTTGGCTGGGAAGTCAGGTTTGTCGGCAGAAGTTAACACGATACCAGCAACGAGCTGCTTCTTTAATGGCACAGTTACTACTTGTCCGACCGAGAGCTCTAAATCAGAACGGTAAACCAGGGGAGCGCTAGCTTTATAACTAGCGCTAGCAGGTAGAACTTTATAAAACGACATAAATTGATTATATATTTTCTGCAAATTTCGGCTTGAAATCGATAGGCGCACCGACTATAATTGTTGATTGAACAACGGAGTCAACTAGTGTTAGACATATTCATTACATCTCGGGTGCGGCGCAAAATCGTCGTGATTTACGCTAAATATCCAGATTTTCGGACGCATGTGCGCGGCCTGGCTAAGTTAATCAAGGAAGATGCTGGCAACATTCAGCGTGAGCTAAAGCGCCTCGAGAAAGCTGGTTTTCTGATGTCGGAGAAGCAGGCCAACACTAAGATCTACTACACCAACAAGCAATTCCCGATTTTTAAGGAGCTCCAGAGTATTGTCTTGAAAAGCCAGCGAACATCGCAAAAGAAGCAGCGCTAGTTGCGCTTCCGGCATTTATCACTTACAATTAGTTAGCAATGATAGAGGTAACTAGAAAAGACGCCAAAGAGCCGGTTGAGAACTTGCTGCGCCGATTTAATCGCAAAGTAGTGCAGGCTGGCGTGATTAGTGAGATCAAGCGTGGCCGCTATTTCGCTAGCCCAGAGAGCAAACGCGACCGGCGGCGACAAGCGATTAAGCGCGAAGAACGTCGAGCTGAAAAGACGCGAAAGATTAAATTGGGGATACGTTAGATGGCACTAAACCTAGTCTCGCTAGGATCGCAGCGGCCAAGAGCCGCTTTTTTTATCACTAGTTCTATCGTGATCGGGGGAAACTAATGGATTTACAGGGGCGATTAGATCAAGATCTAAAGACAGCAATGCTAGCTCGTGATGAACTTCGGCTGGCTGTATTGCGCTCACTGAAATCAGCGCTGACTTACGCTAGTGTGGATGCTAAAACCAAAGGCGGTGCCGGCGAATTAACTGACGAGCAAGCTTTAGCGGTGTTGGCTAAGGAAGCTAAGAAACGCCAGGATAGCGCTGATGCCTTTGCTAGCGGTGGAGCTAGCGAGCGGGCTGAGAAGGAACTTACTGAAAAGGCAATTATCGAAAAATACTTACCCCGCCAGCTTGATGAAAGGGAGCTGGCGACGCTGGTTGATCAGACAATTAGGGAGCTAGGAGCTAGCGATGTTAAAGACCTAGGTCGGGTTATCGGTGGGGTTAAAGCAAAAGCTGGTACTAGTGCGGACGGCGCAAAACTCGCGCAGATCGCTAGAGAGAGGCTCAAGTAGCTAATGATAGTTCTACTGGGAGTGGCTGGCGCAGGCAAGAGCTATCAGGGGCGATTGATGGCCGATGAATATGGTTTCGCTTGGATTTCAACCGGCGAAATTCTGCGAGTTCTTATTACCGGCACGCGCCGCCAGGAAATGCTGGCGGGTAAGCTACTGTCTGACGAAGAAGTTATTAACGTGATGGATAAAGTGCTCGAGCTAATCGACCCCGAGCAAGAATTTGTGCTCGACGGTTTCCCCAGGACCGATGCCCAGGCCGATTGGCTGCTGGAGCAAATTAACTCCAAGAGGTTTCACTTGACAGCCGTATTTAACCTGGAGGCGGACGAATCAATAGTTCGCGAGCGGCTGCTTCAGCGCGGGCGGCAAGACGACACTCACACCTCGATCGCCGAGCGCTTCAAAGAGTACAGAGAGACTACACTGCCAATATTAAAGCGTTTCAAGGAAGCCGGCGTAAACGTTATTAATATTGACGCTTCGAAGGCTTCTGAAATTGTCCATCATAAAATCATTGCTACCGTAGAAGAAGTGCATAAAAACAATGTTCACTAGGCCCAAAACCGCTAGCGAAATCAAAGCAATGCGCACAAGTGGTCAAATGCTAGCTAGTGTATTAGCCGATTTGGCTAAGAGGCTGGAAGTCGGTATGAGCACTAAGCACTTGGCTGATCTGGCCGCGCGCGAACTAAAAAAGATCGGTGGCAAGCCTGCCTTTGTGGGCTATCAGGGATTCCCGGACATTATCTGTATTTCGCTAAATGATGAGGTGGTTCATGGTATTCCGAAGAAGAATCGCATTATTGCTGATGGCGACATTGTTAGCCTGGACTTTGGCGTAACTTACGACGGAATGATCACTGACGGCGCAATTAGTGTAATTGCTGGCCAACCAGCTAGCCAAGACGATGTGAAGCTGATCGAGCAGGCCAAGCTGTCACTGGCAGCCGGAATTAATGTTGTAAAAAGCGGCGTGCATACTGGTGATATTGGTGCAGCAGTGCAGGCTGTGCTAGATAAAGGCGATTATGGTATCGTACGCGATTTGGTAGGCCATGGGGTTGGTCATGAACTGCACGAAGAACCAAACATACCCAATTATGGTTATAAGAATACTGGCGAGAGGCTGGTGGCTGGAATGACGATTGCGATTGAACCAATGGCAACGCTAGGGACTGATGATGTGGCGATCAATCCAGATGGCTGGACGGTTCGTACCCTCGACGGTTCACGCTCTGCCCATTTTGAACACACAGTGTTGATTACCGAAAGCGGTGCGGATATTTTGACTGAAACTTAAGCCGTCATCTTAAGTGCTATAATTTTGACAGTATGAATTCCCCCAACGGTGAACAACATTTTATTGGACTTGATATTGGTACGGCTAATGTCCACTGCGTAGTTCTTGCCATAGGAGATCCGGAGGGCCGACCATCAGTGATTGGTTATGGTAGTGCCGAAAATCAGGGTATGCGCCGTGGTACCGTTGTGCACGTTGACGATGTTACAGAGGCGGTGATTGCAGCTATTACGGCGACTGAACGACTGTCCGGGGTCAGGATTAACCAAGCTACAGTTAACATAAATGGCACACACGTGGCCGGCAATAATTCGAAGGGTGTGGTGGCGATTAGTGGCGTTAACCGACCAGTAACCGAGGAAGACCGGGCGCGTGTCGAGGACGCGGCGACCGTGGTCAAATTGCCACCGAACCGAGAAATCGTACAATTATTTGCCAAAAGCTATGCGCTTGACGGACAGACTAATATCAAGGATCCGATCGGTATGACCGGCGTGCGTCTAGAGGTTGATACGCAGCTGATCACGGCGGCAACACCGAATTTACGCTCACTTGACCTAACCCTTGAAAAAGCTCAAGTTGCAATTGATCATCGGACAGTCTCGGGGTTGGCGGCAGCCGAAGCCGTAATGAGCCGCCAGCAAAAAGAGGCTGGGACGGTTCTAGTTGACATTGGCGCGGGTACGACCAACGTTGCGGTGCTGGAAGATGGTGAGGTACAGCACGTCGCCGTAATTCCAGCTGGCGGCATTAACCTGACTAATGATCTCGCGATTGGGCTAAAAACCGACCTAGACGTAGCGGAAGAGGTCAAACTCAAGCACGCTTGGCTTGGATCTTCGGGCGACAAAAAGCCGGTCAAGCTGAAGGCCGGTGGCAAGGAATATGAATTTAGCAGCGAAGACATTGCGATGATTACTGAGGCGAGAATGGAGCACCTGCTAGAGTATGTCGATAAGGAACTGGCTAGGATTCACCGCTCAGGCAATTTGCCGGGCGGGGTGGTGTTCTCCGGTGGTGGTGCGAAAATACCAGGGTTAGCCGAGTTCGCTCGCGAGCAGCTGGCGCTACCAGCTCGGCTAGGTAGTTTGCGGCCAGTCGGCGGATTAGTAGAATCAATCCAGGATCCGGCGTATTTTACGGCTGTTGGGTTAGCACTTCTCGATATGTTATTACCTAGCGAGGGCTCTCACACCGGCTCGTCACTGGTACCAGAGCGGTTTTTCAGCGTGTTTGACAGCTTGAAAAACCGTCTAAAATTTTAGCCTTTGAGCACAAAATTTGTATACGAATGATTAGATTTAGTTGTCTTGAATACTTATATTAATTTGGTTGCTTGGGCGCTAGGCTCAGCGTATAATCAAATTACTCAAAAGTGTAAGGTAACAGTTTAAGAGGAGTGATCGTTTATGCCCCAAGTCAAACCTGAGATCGAAACATTTGCCAATATTAAGGTTGTGGGCGTCGGCGGTGCCGGCGGTGCAGCTGTCAACCGGATGGAAGAGGCAGGCATTGAGAATGTTGAGTTTATAGCCGTTAATACTGACGCCCAGGCACTCCATAACTCCAAGGCTCGGACCAAGATCCATATCGGCAAAGATACGACGCGCGGGCTTGGCGCTGGTGCGGATCCGGCGGTTGGCCAGGCGGCGGCTGAAGAGTCTATCGACGATATCAAGAAAGCGGTTGTGGGTGCTGATATGGTGTTCGTAACGCTGGGTGCCGGTGGTGGTACCGGCAGTGGCGCCGGACCCATTGTAGCTCAAGCCGCTAAAGACGCTGGTGTGCTGGTGGTTGGCTTTGCTACTAAGCCGTTTGCCTTTGAAGGTGAAAAACGCCGTCGTAATGCCGAAGTGGCCATTGACAAATTACGTGGGAGCGTCGACACGTTAATTATCGTACCCAACGATCGCCTGCTCCAGACGATTGATCGTCAGACTCCGCTAGTTGAAGCTTTCAAGGTGGCAGACGATGTATTACGACAGGGAGTCCAGGGTATCTCCGACCTAATTACTGTTCACGGCCTAATCAACCTCGACTTTGCTGACGTCAAATCAGTAATGAGTGATGCTGGTTCGGCTCTGATGGGTATTGGCCGGGCTAGCGGCGAAAACCGCGCCATCCAGGCTGCCCAGCAGGCTATCGACTCTCCATTACTTGAAGTTAGCATCGATGGTGCGCGCGGCATATTATTCAATGTTATCGGTGGTAATGATTTGTCGATGCACGAAATTAACAGTGCTGCCGAAACAATTACTAGTGCTGCTGACACCGACGCGAATATTATCTTTGGTGCGACGATTAATCCAGAGCTCGATGGCGAGGTGATCGTCACAGTGGTCGCAACTGGCTTCGATGCCGCCTACTTTGCTAAGCGGCCAGAGGGGTCAAAGGTGGCTAGCGAGCTAGAACCAATTAAAGCTGGCAAAAAAGACGACGAGGCAATGACCGACCTCGATATGTCGCTTGACGAATCTGCCAATGACAACGCAGCCGACTTTACTAGCAATAAGCCAGTTCCGAATATTTGGGCATTGGACAGCGACTCTAACGATGATAACGATGAAGATAAAAGCGATAAAACTGAGAGTGACAAAGATGACGATGCTAGCGATGTGGCGGTGGTCACTAGCGATATTGAAGACGAATTAGCTAAGCCCTCATTTCTCAGGCGTCTCGGCCGTCATAAAAAAGACAATGATGGCGACCTCAGCGAACAAAAAGACGATTCTTCAGATAAAAACTAGCTGCTGGTGTCGCTAATAACACAGCAATAAATTGCTTGAAAAACGCTACACATAGCGTTATACTTATAAAACCAAGCGCTAAATAACAAAAACGCTAGCACATTGGATAAGTTAAACAAGGAGTAGTTAATTTTGAAGTGCAGCCAGTGCGACGCAGCCGACACCAAAGTGATCGAGTCACGCGATGTGGCCGAGGGCGAGGCGATTCGCCGCCGCCGGATGTGCCTAGAGTGCGGCTATCGCTATACAACCTATGAGCGAGTTGAGCGGCCGCAGCTACTGGTAATAAAGAACGATGGCACCCGTCAACTCTTTAACCGTGCCAAACTGCTAGCCGGTTTGCAACACGCCTGCGAGAAGACTAGTGTTACTGGAGCTCAGCTTGAGCGACTGGTTAATCACGTTGAGCGCGAGCTATACGCTAGCGGGGAGAGCGAAATTGCTAGCCGTAAAATTGGCGAGCTGGTAATGGCCAAGCTGGCCGACTTAAATGATGTTGCCTACGTTCGTTTTGCTAGCGTGTATCGGCGCTTCAAGACGATTGCCGGCTTTGAGAAAGAACTCAAGACCATCAAAAGTCGTAAGCCAAAAGCCCTTACAAAAGCACTTTAAATTAACAATGGAAAGGGAAGATGAAAGTTGCCCAAACCTAGGTCTTTAGAACTGGGCTTGGAGAGCTCTCATACTAGCGAAACTAGAGAGACCGCTAGAACAAGAACTCTAACAAACATTTAAATATTAATATAAACATAAGGGCTAGCGACTAGGGAGGTTGGCTAGCTAAAAGAAAAGGAGCGAAATTATGGCCCAGACAGTTAAAGCCGCCCGGCGCTACTTCGTAAAATCTGGCACAAAAGCTTACGATCAGCTCAAGTGGCACAAGGTCGATTCCGTAATCGACAACCCAATCAGCGGCAAAAAAGTTTTTGAACAAAAAGGTGTCGAATTTCCAGAGAATTTTTCACAGAATGCAATAAACATCGTGGCGCAAAAGTATTTTAGCGGCACACCAGGGACGAAGTCGCGTGAAAGTTCGCTGAAGCAGCTAATTGATCGGGTTGTCGACACAGTGGTGCGCGAAGGTCTAGCGAATGGCTATTTTAACAGCGACGCTGAAGCCGAAGATTACCGCGAGGAACTAAAATATGTGCTGGCGACGCAGCGTGCCTCGTTCAACTCGCCGGTTTGGTTTAATATCGGCGTACCGGAGCGGTCGCAACAGGCCAGTGCTTGTTTCATCCTTAAGGTCGAAGACACGATGCCGTCGATTCTCAATTGGTTTACCGAAGAAGGGATGATTTTTAAGGGTGGCAGCGGCAGTGGTATTAATGTTAGCTCGATCCGCTCTAGTGTTGAGCCGTTGGGTAAAAGTGCTGGGACTGCCAGTGGCCCGCTATCATTTATGCGTGGCGCTGACTCTAGTGCTGGGGCAATTAAATCTGGTGGCAAAACTCGGCGGGCAGCCAAGATGGTGATCTTAAATGCCAGCCACCCTGATGTCGAAGAATTCATCTGGTGTAAAGCAATTGAGGAGCGTAAAGCCCGCGCCCTCCAAGCTGCAGGCTATGATATGGACCTTGACGGCAAGGATAGCTTCAGCGTTCAATACCAGAACGCCAATAATTCCGTGCGCGTAACTGATGATTTTATGCGAGCAGTTGAGAATGATGATGACTGGCAGTTGGTTGGCGTGAAGAGTGGCAAAGTTGTCCGAACCGTTAAGGCCCGCACGCTGTTTCGCCAAATCGCCGAAGCTGCCTGGGAGTGTGCTGACCCGGGGATGCAGTTCGATACGACGATTAACCATTGGCACACCACACCGAATGCTGGCCGCATCAACGGTTCCAACCCTTGTAGTGAATATATGCACCTCGATAATTCAGCCTGTAATCTGGCCAGCATCAACCTACTCAAGTATTTAAAGGATGATGGTAGCTTCGACGTTGAAGCTTTTAAGCATACTGTCGAGCTGATGTTCACTGCTCAGGAAATCCTGGTTGGCTATAGTGCATACCCCACCGAGGGCATAACTAAAAATGCCAAGGCTTACCGCGAGCTCGGTCTTGGCTACGCTAACCTTGGTGCCTTATTGATGGCCCAAGGGCTACCGTACGACAGTGACGAGGGGCGAGCTCAAGCCGCGGCTATTACTGCGCTAATGACGGGTCATGCCTATGCGGTTAGCGCCAAAATGGCAGCAAAAGTTGGCCCATTCGCTGGCTTTAATCAGGACCGCGACGGGATGATTAAGATTTTGAAGCAGCACCGCGCGGAGGTTAGCAAGATTGACGCTAGCCTAGTTAGCGAAGAGCTGTTGTCGGCCGCCGCTGCTGCTTGGGATGAGGCGGTTGAGCTAGGCGAGCGTCATGGCGTACGCAATTCTCAAGCTAGCGTGCTGGCACCGACAGGTACAATTGGCCTAATGATGGACTGCGATACCACTGGTATCGAGCCGGATCTAGGTCTCGTCAAGCACAAAAAGCTGGTTGGTGGCGGCAGTATGAGTATTGTAAATCGCACAGTGCCGCGCGCTCTTAAGGCACTCGGCTATTCGCAAAGCCAGATTGATGAAATTGTAAACTACATAGATGTCGAGAAGACTATAATTGGTGCGTCTCACCTAAAAAAAGAACACGAAAATGTGTTCGCTTGTAGTATGGGCGACAACGCTATTCATTATCTGGGACACGTCAAAATGATGTCAGCTGTACAACCATTTTTGTCCGGCGCGATCTCTAAAACCGTCAATATGCCGGAATCTGCCACCGTCGAAGATGTTGAGCAGCTGCATATGGACGCCTGGAAGCTGGGCCTAAAGGCTGTCGCGATTTACAGAGATAACTGCAAGGTGGGTCAGCCGCTGTCGATGGTCAAAAAAGAAGGTGCTAAAGAAGCTAGCACTCCAACAGCCGAGCCTGTCACGGAGCCATTCGTTGTCAGAGGACCGGCTAGAAACAAACTGCCGCGGGTTAGGAACAGCAAGACCTACCGCTTTATGGTGGCTGACCTAGAGGGTTTCTTTACCGTCGGGGAATATGAGGATGGCCGTCCGGGCGAGCTATTTGTAACTGTTTCCAAGCAAGGTTCGACACTAGCTGGCTTAATGGACTCATTTGCGATCAGCGTTAGCCACGGGCTGCAGTACGGCGTGCCGCTAAAGAGTTACGTTAAGACGCTGCGCGGTACCACTTTTGCTCCCAGCGGGGCTACCGACGATCCGGAGATTAAGATCGCTAGCTCAGTAACTGATTACATTATCCGGCGGCTAGCTAGAGATTACCTCAGTTTTGACGATCAACTGGAGCTCGGTATCGTTTCGATTGACGATCTGCCGGACGCCCAAACTAGCTTGCTAACTGACGAGGCTAGTCAAGGGGTGATTGAAGCGCCAATCGTGCCTAATGCCGTAGAAGAACGCGGGGCCGGCGCCAGCGCGCCAATAGCCGAAGTTAAAGTCGGTCCAAACGATTCGACAGCGCCACTCTGCTCCAACTGTGGCAACCAAACCCAGCGCTCTGGCAGCTGCTACGTCTGTACTAGTTGTGGCAGTACCACTGGCTGTAGTTAGCGCTAGCGTGCTAAGCTAGAGCTATGAAAGTGCTTGTGCTATACCGGCCGAACTCAGAGCACGCTAGTGCAGTTGAATCGTTCTTGCACGATCTGGAACGCCGACAGGTGTTTGAGGAAGGCCAGCTAGAAATCCTAAGCCTGGATAGCCGCGATGGCGCGGCGGCAGCCAAACTCTACGATGTTGTCGAATATCCTTCCATCTTAGTTCTTGATGACTTCGGCAGTATTATCCGTTGCTGGCAAGGTGATCAATTACCGCTAATAGATGATGTAGTTGGCTACGCGCGCTAGCGTTTGCTTGCGGCAAGCCTAATCAGATATGATAAGAAGATGAAGTTTGAAGCAGGTGGCCGCCGGCGCGCCAATGAATACGAGAAAGACTTGCTCAAATACTGGCGTGAGGATAAAACATTTGAAAAGTCGGTCGAACAGCGACCGGCCGATAACGCCTTCGTGTTTTACGATGGTCCTCCATTTCTGACCGGAAAACCCCATCACGGGCACTTGCTAGTGTCAGCGGTTAAAGATACGGTAGCTCGCTATCAAACTATGCAAGGGCACAGAGTTGAGCGTCGCTGGGGCTGGGATTGCCACGGCTTGCCGGCGGAAATCTTCGTGGAGGGCAAGCTAGGGATCACCAGCAAAAAGGAAATCGGCACCAAGATTAGTGTCGAAGACTATGTTAAAGAATGCCGAGCGGCAATGGTGCAGACTGGCACGGAGTGGGAGGATACCATCGCGCGTCTAGGTCGCTGGGTGGAGTTCCGTGGCGCCTACAAAACTATGGATGCCCCCTATATGGAATCGGTCTGGTGGGCCTTTAAAGAGTTGTACGAAAAGGGCAAAATCTACTCCGGTGAAAAGATTCTAATCTATTGCACGAAAGACGCTACGCCTATCAGCAAGAGTGAAGTAGCAATGGAAAACAGCTATCAACTAGATACCGACCCAAGTGTATACGTTTTCTTCCAGCTGGAGAATACTGATGAATATTTGTTGGCGTGGACAACAACACCGTGGACACTGCCGGCCAATACCGCCGTCGCTGTTAATGAACAACTCGAGTATTCACTGGTCAAGTTCAATGGCAGGAAATTTTATGTCGCTAGCGATGCACTGAAGCGAGTGATGACCGATGAGAAGCATAAGAGTTTGGACTATAGAGTTGTAAAAAAAGTTACAGGCAAGTCACTAGTTGGCAAGAAGTACCATCCGTTATTTGAAAATCGTGGTCCGGACGCCCATAGGGTGCTAGCGGCTAACTTTGTTACTGCCGACGAGGGGACCGGTATTGTCCACGAAGCGCCGGCTTACGGCGAAGAGGACTATGAATTAGCCAAAAAAGAGGGCGTACCGCTAGTCTCGATGGTCGACGAAAACGGCAACTACACCGAAGGTCGCTGGCTGGGTCGTAACATTTGGGAAGTTAACAAAGAAATTGCCAAGACGCTAGTTAAAGAGGGTACAGCCCTAAAAGTTGAATATGTCGAGCACGAATACCCGCACTGCCATCGCTGTGGTGGCAAGCTGATGTACCGCGCTCACCCCAGTTGGTTTATGGATATCGACGGCCAGCGACAGCAAATGCTGGCGGCCAACGAGCAGACCAATTGGGTGCCGGCTCATCTAAAAGAAGGGCGATTCAAAAACATTATCGAGACTGCTCCCGACTGGAACTTGAGTCGCGACCGCTACTGGGCTACGCCGATCCCGGTCTGGCGTGGTGAGCGACCCGATGGCACCGAAGTTATTAAGGTTATCGGTAGCTATCAGGAATTTGAGGAATTAACGGGTAAACGCCTCGATGATTACCATTTGCCACACGTTATGAATATAGAATTCAACTGTGACGGCGTGCGGTTGCACCACATCGGCAAGGTACTCGACTGTTGGTTTGAGTCAGGCAGTATGCCGTTTGCCCAGTTTCACTACCCATTCGAAAATAAGGCCAAGTTTGAAACCAGCTTTCCAGCTGACTTCATCACTGAAGCGATCGATCAGACGCGTGGCTGGTTTTATTCGCTAATGGCAGTCAACGTTGGCCTGTTTGGCAAAAGTCCGTTTAAAAATGTTATTTGCACCGGGCTGATCTTTGCGGCCGATGGCAAAAAAATGAGCAAAAAGCTCGGCAATTACACCGATCCAAACGAGCTAATGGACATGTATTCAGCCGACGCCTTCCGTTTCCTGATAATGTCGAGCCCTTTGACGAATGGCGAGAACTTTAGCCTGAAAGATAAAGAAGTCGCCGACGTCCAGCGCAAGCTTGCGATGACCTGGAATATGTATGATTTCTTCACGATGTACGCCAGTGTTGATGGCTGGGAATGGGATGGAACGCTTACCGATCCATTGGGGGGCCTCACCAATACGTTAGATGAGTGGATCGTCAGCCGCCTCCATCAGCTAAATCAAGAAGTCAGCACGGCGATGGCGGACTACGATTTGCCGCTAGCACTAGCGCCAGTAATGCCATTTATTGATGACGCCAGTAATTGGTATGTTCGCCGCTCGCGTCGCCGCTTCTGGAAGTCAGGCGATGACAAGGACAAGAATGACGCCTATAAGACACTGCACTATGTCCTAGTCCAGCTAGCGTTGATTCTAGCGCCATTCACGCCGTTTCTGGCCGATGAACTCTACCGGAAATTAACGGGCGGGGAATCTGTTCACTTACTAAATTGGCCAAAGGCCGGCAAGGTCAACGAGCAGCTAGTTAAGAAAATGGCCGAATTACGAGACCTAATTAGCCAGGGGTTAGCAGAACGCGCCGAGGCTGGCATTAAAGTTCGTCAGCCACTCGCAAGCGCTAGCGTAGAGCTACCTTTCGATCTCAATAATCGCGGCGAGTTCAAAGAAATCCTTACCGAAGAAATCAATGTCAAAATATTGAATAGCAAGGTTGGAAAAACAGCTAGTATTAAGCTAGATCTAAAGCTAACACCAGAGCTAGAACGGGAGGGAATTGCTAGAGAAGTCATTCGCCTAGTTCAGAATGCGCGCAAAGAGGCTGGCCTAAATGTAGACGACCGCATTGACCTTAATCTCTTTAGTGGAGATGCTGAACTGAAGCAAGCTATCGATGAACACGCTGACGCTATTTGCACTGAAACACTCGCAACAAATCTAGCCGAAAAGGACAGCACTGTAGGAGGCGGGTACACTTCAACCGTAAAAGTGGGTAACGCAGCGCTGGCAATAGGCTTACGAAAAGAGTAACTATTAATAGTGCCTAACCTAAAAGCTGTAATATAAATGGATTAAAAGGATAAAATCAGTGCTATCGCAGCTAGGCATACAGGGTCAGAGTTTTAAGAGGCTCGTGGTGCCTCTATGTGTGGCGCTCACTTTTGGCCTTATCGGTCTCGTTTTGCTCGCTACCTCGCATGCCGTCAATCCAACAGCCTCGAAGGAAGCCGAGAGTGGCATAGTGAACGGCTGCGCTGGTCCTGTTACTGATTCGACCGCTTCTGGTGGTAGCGCGGTAAAGTTTGGCACCTGCACTGCGAACGGTTTTGTACACCCGGGCGTCCTCTTAGACCGGGGTGAACTCAATTTCGTTAAGTCTAAAATAGCCGCTAACATTGCACCCTGGAGCACTGCGTATAATACGATGCTCAACTCTGGAACTGGTACCGGTGGGAGGTATGCCTCACTCTCTTACACACCTATGCCAGTTACAGAGGTAAAGTGCACCGCCCACAACTCCAATCCATCGCTTGACATCGGCTGTAACGAACTGCTGAGCGACTCAATTGCCGCCTATACTGATTCTCTGATCTGGTATTACACCGGCAACACAGCACGTATGGTAGCAGCCTATGAGTTTAATGCTCGCTACTTTGCCCAGCAATTATCAACGGGAAGTGTTCCCAGCTGGCTCTGCGGCGGTACGCTTAACACGGGTGGCTTAGGCTACGAGCTGGGTTGGGAAGTCGCTTACAATGCGCTTCACGACCGTTTAGGTTTCGCTATGCCATACACCCAGGCCTTCCTGAACGGCTACACACGCCCAGGCACCTATAAAGCCGGCCTCTTTATGGTCTCTGAGGAACTAACCAATCGTGACAATACGGCTCAATAAGCCGTCAGCGGTTGGAACTCAATAATCTGTGGCTTTACAGGGGGAGTTACATCTGTTAGACTGAGTTAGTATTAAATTTCTGGTAAGGAAATAACAGATGAAACAAGCAGTGATCGCCAGCGGCGGCAAGCAATATTTGGTGACAGAGGGCGAGACTTTAGAGGTCGAGCTAATCAAGGATGCCAAGAAGACGCTAGCGTTTGAGCCGATGCTAGTCATCGCTGACAACAAAACAACTATCGGCCAGCCGCTTGTCAGCGGTGTAAAAGTTAACGCCGAAATCGTCGAGCCTGAAGTGAAAGCTGATAAAGTTACCTCGATTCGTTATAAATCTAAAAAGCGCGTTCATAAAGTCCGTGGTCACCGTCAGCGTCATACGCTGTTAAAAATTACAAAGATCGCTTAAATCGCACCAGCTAGTCCAAGAGCTAACGGGATGCTATACTACTAGCCAAAGGCAAAAGAAAAATGGCCAGTAGAATTATCTCGGTGGTAAATCAGAAAGGCGGAGTTGGCAAGACCACTACCGCTGTTAATCTAGCGTCTAGCCTGGCCAATAAAATAGACGTGCTGCTAGTCGATCTGGATCCTCAAGGAAATGCTACCAGTGGCTTGGGCTTTGATAAGGCTAACATCGCGAGTGGTAGCTACCAGTTACTGGCTGGTCAGGTCAATCTTACCGATGCCGCGTTAAAGACGAGGCAAGCTAGGCTTACGTTAGTTCCGGCGACTAGTGATTTGGCTGGGGCTGAGGTTGAGCTAGTCAATCAGCCGGCTAGAGAATTTAAGCTGAAGTCTGCACTAGCCAGTGCTAGCCAACCACTAATAATTATCGACTGCCCGCCATCACTAGGACTGCTTACTCTAAATGCCTTAGCTGCTAGTACTAGCCTGATAATACCAGTACAATCAGAATACTATGCACTGGAAGGACTCGGCCAGTTACTTAATACCGTCCAGCAGGTTCGTGGCGGCCTAAACCCCAACCTAGAGCTATTGGGCGTGGTGCTCACAATGTACGATCGGCGGAACAGCCTAGCCGAGCAGGTCAAGGCCGAGGTAGAGAATTACTTTGGCGATAAATTATTCAAAACGGTGGTCCCGCGCAATGTACGCTTGGCTGAAGCGCCGGGCTTTGGCGCGACTGTGTTTGAGCACGACAAATTTAGTAAGGGTGCGAGAGCCTACAAAAGTTTAGCAAAAGAGGTTGCAAGCCGCCTGTAAGACCTGCTTACTTGGCACATTTCGGGCGCAAAGCTCCAGTCCGCATTCACCGTATTTCAATACGGCTTGCTTACGGGCTTCGCTTTTCATCTCAGACTGCACTCAAGTAAGCAGGTCTTTATGAAATTTGCTAGAATTAGCATAATGGCTAAACAAAAAATCGGGCTAGGCAAGGGGTTTGAGGCGCTGCTGCCAAAGGATTTTGAGCGGGAATTCCTGGTGGATGATTCGGACAAAGTTAAGCAAATAGAACTAACAGCCCTGGTGCCGAACGATCGGCAGCCGAGGGCTAGCTTTGATGACGAACAGCTAAAGTCGCTCGCTGAGTCAATCAAGCGTTATGGTATCTTACAGCCCCTGGTAGTAACGCCACTGGAGGCTGGTAAATTTATGATAATTGCCGGTGAGCGCCGTTCGCGGGCGGCTAAGCTAGCGAAGCTAGCCAAAGTTCCCGCGATAATCCGCACCACCAAGGAACTCGAGCGTCTCGAGTTAGCCCTAGTCGAGAATGTCCAGCGCGTTGATCTCTCACCACTTGAGCAGGCGGCCTCAATCGAATACCTTAATCAAGAATTTAACTTGAGTTACGACGAAATTGCTAAACGGCTGGGCAGGGGAATGTCAACTATAGCCAATCTAGTCAGACTGCTCGGTCTCCCAGATGAGGCTAGAGCTGCGCTAGCCAGCGGCAAGATTAGCGAAGGTCACGCTAGACAGATTTTGGCGCTAAAGGATGACCCGGCCGCCGCTGAAACTTTGCTCAAAAATATTCTCAATTATGGCTGGACGGTGGCTAAATGTGAGCAGTTTGTGGTGGCACTAAAAAAGCACGCTAGCGGTGATGCCAAAGTCGCTAGCGCCCGCTTGGCACCTGAAACTCCAGAAACAAAAGCGCTAGCCAAGCGCCTAAAAGCACCAGTAAAAATTCGTAGAAGCGCGCACGGTGGCCGCTTGGAAATCAGCTTCCAGTCCGATGAGGAGCTAGCGCGAATCTTGGGCCAAATTAACCGTTAGTTATTCTATTAGTAAAGCTAAAAAGCTTTTATGTCGCTAATGGGCCAATCGCGCAGGATCAACTTACCCACAATTTGATTGGCATTTATCGGCCCAAAGACGCGCGAGTCTAGTGAGTTGGGGCGATTGTCACCCATAACGAAAATCTGATCTTTATTAAGCGTCCAGCTACGGTCGCCGGAGGTCAGAGGATACCCATTGGGCCCGTCGAAGTTATTGGTCGGGCTCCAGCCATTAGGGTGCTCTTCGTCATAAATAGTTACGCCGCCATTTTTGACGACGACACGGTCACCGGGCAAACCGACAACGCGCTTCACCAACTGTTTGACGCTTGGATCGCCGTAAGCCGCTAGATCGGGTTCATTAAATATAATTATGTCGCCGCGCGCCGGTATATAATCTTGGCCGGTGATCTTACCCCAAGTGACCGGGGCTTTCCAAACGATCAACCGATCGCCATTATGAAGCGTGTTTTGCATACTTGGTCCGTCGACTTGGTAGGATTCAAAAACGTAAGTAATTATTACCCAGGCGAGCAGTAGCGCCAGTGCGACGATGATAACAAACGACAATCCGTCTCTTAGGCCGCGCCGTCTAGGCTCGCCCGAATGGTGTTTGAAAAATTTCATTCGCTACTTATTATAGGACATTTCTAGCGCTTAAGTTAATTTTGCAACCAGTCGCTCAAAAGACTATACTAAAAAGCACCGCTTAATATGAGAAATGATTATCCAAACCGGCCTAACGGCTATAAGTCGCTTGATGGTTTTGTAAATCCTCGGCGAGCTCGGCTGATCAGTGATTTTGAGCCACGGCAGCCAGTTTTGCGGCAGCCGCCAACAACGGTAGTTAGACCGTCGTCAGGGCCAAGCCAGAGCCGACTCGAGCCGACACCAGTACCGAGCCGCCAGGAAATGAGATTGCCGGGCGAGACTAGTTTAATTAGCCAGCCTAAGCATCGGCATCACCGACTGCGCACATTCAGAAAGTGGAGTCTGCGTTCGGTCGCGGCCCTGATAGTCATAGTGCTGGTGATCGGCGGATACCTATTTAGTAAGGGCTATATGCAGCTGCACCGTGTGTTTGTGGGCGGCAGCACTACGGCCTCACTGAGCACAACTAAGCCAGGCCGGATTAATATTTTGATGCTGGGTATCGGCGGTCCTGGGCACGATGGCGCTGATCTGACCGATACAATGATGGTCGCCAGCATTGACCCGGTTAATAATAAAATGGACCTTTTGTCGGTACCACGCGACCTCTGGGTCAAAGAGCCCAACGGTTTCATCGAGAATTATGGCAAGATCAACGCCGCTTACGAGAGCGGTAAGTATAAATATCTCGGGCATCTGGACTCTGGGAATGATAATCAGCAGGCGATTGAGGCTGGTTTCCAGGCGGCCGACCAGACCGTTAGCCACGTGCTCGGCGTGCCGATTAATTACAATGTATTGGTCAATTTCCAAGCATTTCAAGACGCCGTTAATGCGGTTGGTGGCGTAACGATTGATGTTCCAGAAGATTTAGTCGATCCGACAATGGCTTGGCAGAACAATTGGAATCCGGTGCTAGCTCAAAAGGGTGTTCAGCATATGGATGGTTATCAAGCCTTGCTGTATGCCCGTTCACGTGAAACCAGCTCTGATTTTGCGAGGACTGCTCGCCAGCGCGCCATCTTAGTAGCGCTAAAGGACAAAGTCCTGACCGCCGGAACCCTCAGTAATCCGTTAAAAATCTCCGGTCTCTTAAGCGCGCTCGGGAATAACGTTCGGACGGATATTTCGTTGTCTGATATAGATCAGTTGCGCCAAATTTTTGAAAAGATTAAATCTAATGACATTAGCTCCATTGCGTTGGATCAAGCCCCGAGCAATTTTGTCACCACCGGGACGATGGATGGCCAATCGATTGTGGAACCGTTGGCTGGCCTGTTTGATTATAGTCAAATTCAAACTTATGCGCGCCAGGCGCTTCGTGATGGCTACCTTACGCAGGAAAATGCGAAGGTTAGCGTTCTGAATGGCACTACCACACCCGGCTTAAGCACGGACCAGACTAATATGCTTAAATCTCTCGGTTATCAGGTTAGTGACCCGGCCGACGCGCCGACGCAGGATTACCAAAAGACTGAAATAATTGACCTAACTCACGGCAAAAAGCCGCATAGCTTGAGTGATTTGGAGCAGCGCTTTGGCGTCAAAACGACCAGTAAGTTACCGGCAGGAGTAAATCCAGGCCAGGCTGATTTTGTTATAATATTAGGCCAGGATGAGGCAAGCAGTAGCAGCTAGCTTAAAGCCGCTTAAGGCGCCCTTTAAAGCGTTTTCGATTCCAGGATCAGGTGGTAGCAGCCTAGCCAGAAAGATCCACCTTTTGACGGTTGGATTACTGCCTATAGCTACTTTGCTACTAGTACGTGCCGGCATTACGCCACTCGCGGTCATTTTGGTATTACTGGCTAAGTGGCGAATGCTGGCGGTGCGGCCACGGTTTTGGCTGACTAATATCCGCGCCAACTCAGTGGATATTATTGTCGGTCTCTCGACGGTAGTATTTATAATTCATTCCCCCAGCCTCGGTTGGCAAGTCGTCTGGACGGTGCTATATGGAGTTTGGCTGATGCTGGTTAAACCCAGCTCCAAAATTTATGTAATGGGGTGGCAGGCTCTAGTCGGTGAGGCTTACGGTCTGATTGCGCTCTTAATTGCTTGGGGCTCGGCACCGCTGTTTGTAATCGCTTTAGTTGCGGGGCTAATTTGCTACTTGGCAGCGCGTCACTTCTTTGAAGCATTCGACGAAGTCTACTCTAGGCCGTTAGCCTACTTGTGGGCCTGTTTCGCCGCGGCTACCACTTGGCTGCTTGGACACTTGCTGTTTTTCTATGGACCGCTTAGCCAGCCTGCGCTGCTGATTGTCGCTTTTAGCTTCGGTGGGGCGACACTTTATTATCTTGATCATTTTGATAGGTCTTCTAAACTAGCCCGGCGGCAAGTCGTCCTGCTCATAGCCATTGCCGTAGCCGTGGTTCTAATTAAATTGGTGCCGTTGATGTTCTATGTTTGGAGCGATAAGGTCATCTAGTTTTGTGCTAAAATTTTAGTAAAAGCGTAACAATTATGGATGAAAAGATTTCGAGTAAGCTAGCTAAGTTTGAGCGCCAAAGGGCCATAATATTAACAGTAGCTCTAGCAATTATTTTATCTATTGGCTTTGGTTTTTTGGGGGCGTGGCTGTTTAGCGTCAGCTCGGTTGCCTCTAGTAGTGGGCCAATCATAGCGCCGGACCAACAAAAAGTGGTGACTAGTGAAAGCCAGCTGATTAGTAAAATTGCGCAAACGGTCGGGCAGAGTGTAGTTTCAGTAGACGTGACGAGCCAGAGCGCGCCGAGCGATAGCGGTTTTGGTGGTCTTTTCGGTCTTGGCTTTGGTAGTGGCAGCACCACGCAGGAAGACGCCGGTACGGGTATTATCTTAAATTCCAACGGCTTGATAATCACCAATCGCCATGTTATTCCGGATGGCACGACGAGCGTGACGGTAACTTTGAGTGATGGTACAACCTTTAAGAACGTCAAAGTTGTCGGTCGGACCAATGACTCCAGTAGCCTTGATATTGCGTTTTTGCAAATTCAGAATCCAGGCGGCCATAAACTAGTGCCGGCTAGTCTGGGCGATTCCAGCCAGGTGAGCGTGGGCGATGCCGTGGTGGCTATCGGTAATGCCCTAGGCCAATTCCAGAACACTGTCACTAGCGGTATTATTTCCGGCCACGGCCGTAGCGTCACGGCTAGCGATGAAACTGGCTCGAGTTCCGAAAACTTATCAGACCTGTTTCAAACCGACGCCGCTATCAATCCAGGCAATTCCGGCGGGCCGCTCGTCAATATGAGCGGGCAGGTGATTGGTATTAATACTGCCGTTGCAGGCCAGGCACAGAACATCGGCTTCGCCATCCCGATA
>JARIHJ010000052.1 GCA_029288335.1 Candidatus Saccharimonadota bacterium | reverse complement strand
AGTCAAATCCCAAGTTGTTATCGCCGACGTTATTGAGCGGATCAAACACCACCTAGCCAACTAGTAGTCTAGACTTGCTTTTTTATCAAGGTTATGCTAATGTTTAAGTATGCCACCGAAACAAAGACCCGAAGATTTTCTAGCAAATATTAAGCCTGGCCTCAGCGCAACGAGTGAAAGACACTTGGACCGTGAGTCAATGCGCCTGTTTATTGCAACGATTGCTGGAGGTATTTTGGCGGGTAGCCGTACGGGGGTAGGACAGGAGAGCCCAGCCACTAACCAATTTATCAAAGAGGTCAACCAAAAGGGCGCGGAGTTTGTAGCTAGCTTGATTCACAGGGGCCACACCATGCCGGACCCAGTTGATCTGGGACGAGCGATTAATGGCCTGCAAAAGGCCGATCACCATATATTTTCTAAAGTGGCCTTTATAGATAACCCCACTGCTGGGGTAGGTGTAGAAGAAACTCTGATCCTAATGCATTCTCACGCGGTCCAGGTTGCAAATCTATATGACCAATTGCCAGACAGGGAGCGCGCTAACCGCGAGGAGGCGGCGCTAGAAATAACGAATATTATGAGCGAATTTGTAGAGGCAAATCCCGCAGGTCTACTCCTGGACAGCCAGGCCCGGCAGCAGCTGGAGCAAATAGCTAGTGCCTATGATGCAGCCTTTCCGCCGGAACAATAAAAGAGGGCATACCTCAGCCGATTAAGTTAAAAACAAAAGTATGTCAGAATCCTTACCTCCATTCAACCGTTTCCTCGACAATTATTCTATGCCTGTTGACCAACTGGCTTACGAAATGGATTTGCGCGAACGCTATGCACAGCAGTTTCCGGATGCCCAACCCCTACTCAACGCCGTACTCAATGACGTCCAGCGGGTCGCCGGAATCGATATTCCTCAGTATCAGGTAAGCGAAGAGGACCGAGAAGCTAGCGATGCCGCTGGGTTAAACGATGAGCTAGGCTTCTTAAATGCACCTTTTGGGCCTACCAGCAGTGCAACACTGTACTTAGAGCTACCTGTCGAGCACACGCCAGAAGAAATTGCCGCTATGTCCGACCGGGAGCGTCATATAGCTGAAGTGACTGCTGCGGGCACGGTCGTGGTGGGAGATTTGCCTGCGGGAACTCGCAGTATGCTTGAAGGTGTATATAGTCTGACAGGGGCAAGTGTGGCCCGTGATGGACGCCTGGACGGCGAAAGTCGTGGCCATGTCATTAGGCGAGGAGAGTACCAGGGCACTCCGATTTATTTTGTGGAGCAATACGACGATGCCTCACCCTTCGAAGGCCAAAGCACACTTAGTCTCCGACTTGTGGGCTCGACTTTAGCCGAGAAAATGATACATGAACCCAGCCAGGCCGAGCGTCAGGAATTTATTGCACTTAGCGGGATAAGCCGATTTGATGCCAATAAGTTCATTTATCAAAACGATGTTACTCGTGAGAACTACCGCCAGATAGCTGATGCAATACGCCAGGCCCGTGACACCATAGAAGGAGACGGATAGCTTTAAATACGTGATTGACTTCCCAAAGTTTTTATGCTATTATTCAGCTAGTACCTAACAAAATAAAAATGATCAACCCCAATCTTCTACATCAATCTTCAACAGAGTTTAAAGAAGGAATTATAGACCACGTTCCGACGTCAGCCGAGCTAGAAGCTAGCAAACCGAGTGCAGATGCCATCAATGTTCACAACCCGGCGCAGCTAGCAGCATTTAATGCTGTTAAAGCAAGCTTTGGCTTGCCGCCGACCTCTGTGCCTAGCGCAAGCGCGATAAGAAAGACTGAATCTACACCAGCATTCCAACCATCTGGCGAAGTGCCATATATCGCGCCAGAAGTTGAACGGCGCAGAAGTCCCGAAGAGATGAGGCAAATCCGCCGCGAGCTTGGAATCGTTGCCGATCGTTAGGCAAGAATCAGGCGCCTATTACTTAGTTTTATGGGTAGCTTGAGAGCTTTATTTATTCGACGGTTACTTCGGTGCGGGGGACAGTGCGGCCGGAGAAACGGCGGACTTTTTTAGACTTGAACTGGACGATGCCATCCTTGGCGGCGTGAATCGTGAAGTTGCGGGATAAAAATGTGCCGGCGCCAGCGCGCTTGGTCATTCCTACTTGCCGAACAATAACTTCGCCTTTGGCGACTTGCTCGCCGCCGAACTTCTTGACGCCCAGCCTTTGCCCTGGTGAATCGTGAATATTTTTGGCGGTACCGCCGGCTTTGACGTGAGACATATTATTTCCTCGTTAATACTAGTAGCTCGCGGGCGACGATTTGGTCTGGTCGAAAGTAGATCAAATCCTCATTGCCAGCGTGCTTAAAACCTAACCGATTGTAGCCTAAATCGCTTATCTGGTCAACCACTGGCAGATGCTTAAATTTACCTAGGCTAATCTGCCAAGCGGGGATGGCTAGGCATAATCTAGTACCACTAGACAGCTGGCCGTGGATGTTAGTCAAGAATTTTTTGATAATCAAATTACATTCGCTAGCAGTTTTTGCGAGGATTTCCGCGTTTGGCTCGTGCGTGAACGGTCGTCCCAGGTACGTTTCGCTAGCGACGAAGTAATTTCTTCTAGAACCCCACTGGTAATTAGTGGCATCACCTTGTTGGATGGAGATACTGCCTCCGTGGTGGGACTTTTCGCTGGCCCACTCCATTACATTTATGCGGGAATATTCAACCATTCTTTCATCTACATCCGTACCACTTACGGTGAAGCCCATAATCCAAGCCTCTTGAAGGATCACGCCAGTGCCGCAGAAGGGGTCCAGCACGGTTTTTTTGGCCCGCTTGAGCTTTAGCTCGGCGTTTTCGCTATCTGATAGGCAGACTTTCGAATCTTCGCCAATATTCATACTGGACATTTCGTCGAGACCGCTGGCGAGGTTAATAATAATCTGGGCCAGCTTTGGTGGCAGCATACCAACACGGGCATCACGCTTGGGTCGGCCGCGGTCACGCAAGGTGTAGCTAGCGATGTCCTGGATGAATAAACTCTGGGCGATAATCGTGCTAGCGCCGTCACGTACAATCACTAGTTCCCAACCATTTTCGGTTAGTAATTTGTTGTGAATCACGCTGGCGGCGTTTAATTCGTTAGTCTTATTCGGAACTAGTCGAACGCTGCGACCGCTAGCAGCGATGGCTTTCTTTAAGCTCAAGCCGCCGGCGTTAATTTTGGCGGGTGAAATTTTAAAACCTAGCGCCGAAAGGCCGAGGTGCATTTTTCCGGCCGGCATTTTGCCAGTTTGAGCTGGTGCGACACTAGCTAGGAATTTAATTATTTCATCCCAGTTAGTCGTTCCTAGTGTCGCTAGAATTTTACAAAGCTTGACGCTGCCGCCAAGCCGGCTAAAATCGACCGAGCAGGGCATTAGCTTAACTAGCACTGTATTGGCGCCAATTGGCTGTAAGTTACTGACGCCATATAGACTTTCGAGTTCGGCTAGCCCGAGTACTGGCTGTCGGCCAAGTACCAACAGGGTTTGATCGGTTATTTCCATTAGTATAAGTATAAGTATAGCGGTAAGTATATCGACCGGAAGCTTTTTCGGTATAATTGGCTGGATGGCATCTGAGAGCGAACACAAGTCGGATGAGGCTCAGACGGAGCGTAAACCGTGGACGCATAATTGGCGGTTGATAGTTAGCGTGGCGACTGTAGGGGCGCTATTGGCACTGGCGGTGGTGATTCGCGGCCAGCTGGTAACCACATTTCAGAATTTGTTTAAGGTGCACGCTTGGGCGCTGGTGGCGCTAGTGCCGATAGAATTTGCTAATTATGATGCGCAGGCACGGCTTTATCGCTCGTTGTTTGGCGTGGTGGGCGACAAGTTGCACTATTGGTTTTCGTTCAAATTGTCGCTGGAGCTTAATTTCGTCAATCAAGTCTTTCCAAGCGGCGGGGTTAGTGGTATTTCGTATTTTGGCGTGCGTTTGCGCAGTGAAGGATTGGCGGCCAGCCGCGCGGTCTTGATTCAAATTGTGAAGTTGTTTATGACCTGGATTTCGTTCGAGCTGATTTTAATCGTTGGTTTGTTCGTTCTGGCGGCGGGTGGGCACGCTAATAATTTGACGATTTTATTCGCGGCGGCGCTATCGACACTTGTCGTTGTCGGCACGTTTTTATTCATATTCGTAGTGGGCAGTCGGAAGCGGATAGATGCTGTAACTAAAATTGCAGTGTCAGTTATAAATTGGTTAATTCGACTAATACCGTTCTTGGCTCATTATCAGATTAATATCGAGCGCTTACACAGCTCGCTCGACGAACTTCACGGCAGCTACCTTAAGTTTCAGTCGCACCTAGGTCAGCTACAGCGGTCGTTTTGGCAGGCGATTTATATGAACTTGGTTGAAGTAGCGGCGCTTTATGCGGTATTTCTGGCGTTTGGCCACGCCGTTAATCCGGGTGCGATAATTTTAGCTTACGCTGTTGCCAACTTCGCGGGCCTGATCTCGGTTCTACCTGGCGGTGTCGGCGTCTATGAGGCCTTGATGACGGCTGTGCTGGTCATAACCGGTGTGCCGGCGGCCGTTAGTCTGCCGGCGGTGGTGATGTACCGGATATTAAACACGTTAATCCAGCTGCCACCTGGGTATTATCTTTATCACCGAAGCTTAAGGAGTAGTTGATGCCGTCTCTAGAGCTGAGCGTTAGCGAGTTTGTGGCCTTAGTAAACCAGACCCTAGAATACGCCTATAACAGCGTTGTAGTTATAGGCGAGCTAGCCAACTTGCGCGTGGCCCAGGGCAAATGGCTATATTTTGACCTCAAAGATGAAGAATCGGTTCTAAAATGCTTCGGCACGGTTTATCAATTACCAGGGCCCTTAGAGAATGGAATGCTGCTAAAAGTTCGTGGGACACCGCGCTTGCACCCACGCTACGGCTTCAGTTTGAACGTTTTTAGTATTCAACCGACTGGCGATGGCAGCATAAAAAAAGCTGCGGATTTACTCGAGGCGAAACTAGCCAAAGAAGGCTTGTTTGCCCCTGAGCGCAAGCGATTTCTGCCATATCCGCCGGCTAATATCGGCTTAATTACTTCAGTACACTCAGCGGCTTACGCCGATTTTATGAAAATTATCCAGGCGCGTTGGGGTGGTTTGACAATTACTCTAGCCGACGTGCAGGTTCAAGGTGAGGCGGCTAGTGGCCAAATTGTCGAAGCAATTACTAAATTTAATATGTTAGCTGTGCCACCAGAGGTATTAGTAATTACTAGGGGTGGTGGTAGCCCTGAGGATCTAGCCGCGTTTAATGATGAAAAGGTGGTGCGCGCCGTTGCTGCCAGCCGAATTCCGACATTGGTAGCTGTCGGACACGAAATCGATGTATCGCTAGCTGAGCTAGCCGCTGACGTCCGCGCTAGCACGCCATCTAACGCTGCGGAGTTATTAGTGCCGGACAAGAAAGAGATTGCTAAGTCACTAGTTTTGGCCATAAAACAGCTAACCGATCTGGCCAGCCAACAACTAACAGCTAGTCGCCAAAAGCTGAAGCTGACTACTGACCAATTGACGTTAGCCGTTAACAACGCGTTAGCCGCAAGCGCTAGCAAGCTATCTGGACAGCGGCAATTATTAACGGCATTAGATCCGAGCTTGCCGTTAGCACGTGGCTATGCGCTGGTGCGAAGTGCTAGCGGCCAGCTGGTTCGCCGCGCCGCCGACGTTAGTAAAAATGCTAAAATATCGGTAGAAATTAGCGATGCCAAATTAGGTGCTAGAGTGGAGCAAATCAATGCCAAAATCGGATAAAACTTATCAGGAATTACAGGCTGAACTGGATGAAATTCTGCTAAAGCTCCAGGCGAGCGAACTCGACGCTGAGGAGGCTGTCAAATTATACGAGTCCGGATTAGCGATTACGAAGCAGCTAGAAGCTAAGCTAGCTAGCGCTGAGAATAAAATTACTAAGCTCAAAGCGGGGGGCTAGTGGCCTGGCTCTGGCTTTTCGTGGCCGTGGTAGTTATTAGTTTTGGGGGCGTGTTAATCTTTGGAGCACCGTATCTGCCAACACTTAAGAAACAAATCAAGCTAGCTCTGGATTTGGCCCAGCTAAAACCAGGCCAGACGCTGCTAGAACTTGGTAGCGGCGATGGCCGCGTAATGAGGGCGGCGGCTAAGCGCGGCTTCCAAGTAGTTGGCTATGAACTGAATCCGCTATTAGTGGTATTCTCTAAAATTACAACTTGGCGCTACCGCAAACTGGTCAAAATCCATTGGCAGAATTTTCTAACCACCGATTGGCCGGAGGCTGACGCAATTTTTATCTTCGGCCTGGCCAGGATTATGCCAAAAGTCGATGAATTAGTAGTCGCTAGGGCCAAAAAGCCTGTCCGGCTAGTCAGTTTTACGTTCCAGATTCCAGGCAAAAAGCCGGCAACTACCAGCGAAGGCCTGTTCGTCTACGACTATTGATAAATATCACGCTAATGGTTAAGATTAATTCAAGATGAAGAAGCTAGGACAAAAAGGCGCGTTGAACATCTTGCTTATCCCCCTGGTTTTGGCGGTTATTTTGCTGATTGTGGCGGTAGCTTTTGGCTTTTCAGCCTATAAACAAGAGCAAAAATACAAAACACAAACTGATCAGATCGTGGCTCAGCACGTCCAAGCCGCTGTCCAGAGCCAACAGCAAATCGATACCAAAAACTTCGCCGAGGAGTCCAAGCTGCCACTAGCTACTTATACCGGCCCGTCTGACTACGGCAGTATCAAGATCCAATATCCCAAAACGTGGAGCCTATATGTAGATACTACTGGCACTAACAATACTTCAGTTGATGGTTATGGTAACCCCGGTTTTGTACCAGCTGATACGGGCACCAATTCTTACCCTCTGCGCTTCCAAGTTGTCGATACTACTTACGATCAAGTTTTGCAGCAATATCAGCAGCAGGTCCAATCAAGCACAGTAAGCATTAGTCCATACCAGCCCAAGAATATTAAGGGCGTCATCGGTGTGGTGGTTACCGGCCAGATCGAGAACAACAAGCAAGGCGAGATGATAATTTTGCCGCTGCGCAATACGACTTTTGAGCTCTATACCGATTCCAATCAATTTCTAAATGACTTTAACAATCTCATTCTGCCAAACTTCAGCTTCAGCCCTTAAAAAACTAGCTTAAGGCCAAGCATAAGCACTTTCTCGTACGGTCATTTGGCGTACAATTGCTAGTATAGGTCTTAAAAGGTCAAAAAGGTGGCAATAGAGCAAAACCAAAACGACAAGTTACCGCAGCGCTTGTTGGCGCTCGTAGCCGAAGAGCTAAAAACGCCGCTAGAATTAGCTGTAAAGAGCCTGGAATTAGCTGAACTGACTAGCGATACCAGTGGTCTTACTGGTGTCAGGTTTAGTACTGAATCGGCGCTAGCGCTAGTTGATCATTACGCGCTAGCACTCCAATTGGCGAACTTGGACGAAGGGATGTTAGCGCTCGAGCCGCTAGCAATTACTAGGGTAATGAGTGAAGCTGCTAATGAACTAGCGCCGTTAGCCAAAACTTATGGTGTAAAAATAGAGCTCGATCAAAGCTCCAACAACTTGCCAGCCCTAGTGAATCAAAAAGCATTAGCCGCAGCGCTGGCTAGCGCTGGTCGCTGTCTAGTTGAAGCCTTAGCCGCCAATGATACTGACAGGCAGCTAACCCTCAAACTAGCTAGTCATCCTAGCCGTTATGGCTTGGTTACTGGCTGGTATTGGCAAGCTGAAAAAATTACTAGCAGGACGCTATTGCGAGGCAAGGAATTGCTGGCAACCAGTCGCCAGCCGCTGCC
>JARIHJ010000051.1 GCA_029288335.1 Candidatus Saccharimonadota bacterium | reverse complement strand
CTAACTACACCTCACTTAGCAGCTTGATTGCGAAGGGCTGGGAAAACCACGGCCGCGATGTCACCAATGGCTCTAATCCTTTTGCCAACTTGGCTGCCGGTGATTACGTGGTGTCGCCCTCGAGCCCAGACTACCACAGTGGCACTGCTATACTGAGCGATGTGATGGCGGCCCTGGGGCTGACTTCTGGTACGGGGTACAGCCGTGGCGCGATAACTTGGCCTGGACAATGAGGATGAAGAACCTAGGCAGTAAAGTCACGGCGAAAAACCTATTAAAGCTGACGATAGTAGTAGTGTGTGCCGGCATCGGTGCGGCTCTGTTAGTCGGCAGCCACGCGGCGACCCCGTCTAATTTCATCGAGGCTGAAAACGGCACACTTACCGGCAATGCTTCTAAATTGTCCGATTCGAGCGCTTCAAATAACAGTGCCGTCCAGCTCGGCACATCCCGCCCAGCCAACTATAACCAAATTGGTGTCATCGGTGATTCGCTGACGAAGATGAACGGCAATGGACCGACGCTCATTACGAATGTGCTTGTATCTCGAGGCTGGAAAGCCTCAAATGTGCAGGTGATGGGCGTGTATGGAATGCAAATTGCCGCCGAAAGCGGTTCGCCGCAAAATTCCACTGGTAATATCATCAATACCTGGCGAGCTCAGGGCTTCGATCCACGCGTCTGGCTGCTGGCGCTCGGTATTAATGATCACTTTGCTTCTTCGCCGCCATGGGACTCCATCCGGCAAGCCGCCGTCCAGCAGGATGTTAATCAAATTATGTCCGGTCCGAACCACGATTATGTCATCTACTGGATTGGCTTCGATTTCTTCCAAACGACTTACTCGCGCGAGCCGGAAGCCACCGCTTTCGATCAGACGCTGCTCGGCTTTCAAAACAGCCTACCAAACTTTCACGCCTGTTCGATTCTGAACTACTACGCCCCAAAACGCAGCAATCCAGACTGGGCCTCTTGGTGGGATTACCCGACGGATGAAGTCCACAATACTGATCTGGGCTACCAGGTACTGCGGGCTCCATTTTACGGCCAATGTGTGGCAAATGAGGCACCTTAAAAGCTCTTGATTTGTTAAAATCTAATCCTATGGATCATAAAACTGTCGAGGAATACATCTTGGAAATGCCAAACAGCGTGCTGGAATATCCGTTCGGCGAAGGTGTCGCTGTCTATAAAGTTAAGGGCAAGATGTTCGCGCTCATTATGGATAACAAGACTCCGGTTAATCTCAGTCTCAAATGCGACCCGATGCTAGCCGAAACCCTGCGCGCCAAATACGAATCGGTCCTGCCAGGCTATCACCTCAATAAAAGGCACTGGAATACCCTAATCCTTTCTGGTCAGCTCGATTGGCCCCAAGTCCAAGACCTGATCCGACACTCCTATAATCTTGTTGCTAAGTAGGGAAAAGAGCAGTCAGAGCGAAAAATCGCACTTTTTTGCCCTGCGCGATGAGAAAAACCGTCAGGTTTGTCTCATAAGGCGTAGCGAAGCGTAGCCTCGTCCAAGACCTTATTCGTCATTCGTATCAACTGGTAACTGGTAGTTAGCCGCCGGCTTTGGCTTGGGTTAGTAGTAGCTGGGCGTCGCTGAAGTCGGTGGCAAGCTGGCTCTTCAGTTTTTGCGACTTGGATAGCCGATAGATCGATGCCAACTGGTTGTTATAGCCGGTTAGTTCACTCTGCACTATTTGCACAAAAGTGCTGTCGTAATTGCCAGATTGACTGGCATTATTAAGCTCCTGGTCAGTGGCTGGATTTTGCTTGCTAGCCAGGGTTTTATTGGACAATTTCACGCCGCCGCTAGCTAGCAGGGCTACTAGGTTGTTTTGCTCGGTGCCCACACTGGCTGCGACGCTGGCCGCTAAGTTTTTGGTGGATTGGTCGTTTAGGTTATTGCTGCCGCTAGCTTCCACGGCAACGCGTACGATTTCGGCTTGAGTTGCCGCCAAATTGGCGATTTGCGGAGTCAAACTGGCTGGCTTGGCCGCTTCATAAATGATGAAGATAATGATGATTATGCCAATAAAAGCCCCGGCCATAATCACCAGCGACTTTGGCGAGCCGTCAAAAAAGTTGTTCAGCCGTCGACCCTTCTGAGGATTCATTATGAAGTCGTAGTTTTGCTGGGGCGGCGGGGTATAGCTGGGCTGCGGTAGATATGGCTGCTGAGGTGGCATAATGCTAATTCTAGCGAAGTTAGCCAAATTCCGCTAGCGCTTGCGCAGCAGATTCCATTGAGCTATAAATTTCTAATATGGTTGTAGCTGAGCAAGTTACCGAAGCAGAAGCTCTTGGGCCGGTCGATCGTGAAGATATTCAAACATTCAGGCATGTTGTTAATGTTTGGCTGAAAGACGGTGTACACGATTTTGATAGCAAATTCTTTGCACACGATGATTGGATAGACAATCCGGCACTGGATGCCAGTGAAAGTCTGCGAGGCTTGGCTTCGTTGTTCCAAGATAATTCCAAGGAAACGGTTTCTAGATGGGTTTCCGACGATTCCGTGGAATATTTATTTGCCCTTGGAATTGCTGACAAAAATACGCTTGACGCTAACGGCAATCCCATTCCGGCTCTCGAAGCTTTGTGTGCAGCCATCGGTGACACTATTCATGAAAATGCGCCCAGCCTGCTAATCGATAAGGCTAACACCGAATTGAGTAAGGAAATTTACGAAATCACGTTAGAGGCTGGCCAACAGGTCGCTAATTTGGTTGATGAATTTCTAGACAGTGCCGATCTTAGTCCGCTCCGTGTTACGGAAGTTTTACCTGAGCAGATTAACAGTAATGGCAGCCCGGAGCTGAGTACTGCTTTACGTGGTCTAGTGAAGCAATTGATTGAAAGACAGTTTAGCGCGAACGATGTAGATGTTAGCTTTATAAAAAAAGATTTAGAGCGAGCTCTAGCTGGCGCTTACAAGCTGGCTTCAGCTTGGGCGTATGTCCTGGCTGAGAGAGAAAGCCCAGGTCGCTTCAAGCCGGAAGTCGTGGCTCGGCGATTGGCCATCATAGAAGATCCTAAATTAAAGAGCTACGTTGTGCCTAGGCTGCGCCTACTTGCGGCCGCCATTCGCCCACTTGGTGACTAGGCATACAACACAACACGCTAAAGTTGACAAAAAAGCACAAGTGTGATACATTGTAAATATCTTACATAAAACAAAAATAAAAAATTATGACCCCAGACTTCACCAAATACATCGACCTCTCGCAACTCAACAAGGAACAGCAAGCCTTGTTTGTTGGCTCTATGACAGATCTCGTATTGGCCCGCATGGCGAACATGATCGGCGATTATTTAACCGAAGAGCAGATAAGTCAGCTCGAAAAATTAGGTGCTCAAGGAGACGGCGAGCAGGTAATGGCTTGGCTGAATGAACACATTCCTAATTTTGCCCAGGGTATTGATGAAATACTGGCCGAAGAATCAGCCGGCTTGGCACGAAAAATCACTGCGCTGACCAGCTTGGTTACAGCCGGGAATTAATTATGGGTGTCGAAACCGCTCCTCATCCACAGGCTCCTGAGCAGCTGTCGTTCGAAGACCGAGTGCTGCGTCTGCAAGGTGCAAACGTGGTCGGTGAGTTCAACGATGTACTTAATGAGCGCATCGGGTTTGAGAAACAAGCGGCTGAAGCGGGGGAGCGGGAAGCGCCGCTTCGCCGGGCTAACGACGCGCTGCTGGTGGCCAAAGAGCTCGACGCTTATCGGAAAAGTGGTCAGACTGGCCAATTAAGTGAAGCCGCCAGCGTTGTGCTCGAAAGCGGCGAAACGCCAGAATCTCTGCTCGACAAAGCCGAAACAGATTTTGGACTTTTTAAAGATGAGCGTGATGCTCAGACAGCTGAACTTGACTTTGATGAACAGCTCGACGCAGCCCGTGACAATTACCTTGGGCTTCTGGTAAAACACCCGAAAATACCGTGGAAACGCAAAGAACACCGCCAGCAGCTTGGTCAGGCAGAGCAGGCATACAACGAAGCCTTGGCAACCAAAATCGCCAAGGTGTTAGAAATGAGTCCCAATGATAGCAAGTCACCATACTCACCGCCCGTTATGCAGGAACTTGGCAAAGAAAATCCTAATATTCGTGAGTTGGCGGGCAATAAGCTGCACGTGCTGGTAGATCAGCTGGCCCGCGAGCAAATTATCAAAGCCAAGCTGGTGGAGACTATGAGTAATAAAAACTCACAGCGAGTTTTACATGCGCTAGCTAGCAGCCGGCCCCTACGGGCAGTGGTGGCCGGTGCAATATTTGTCGGCGCCGCCGCTACCCTCCAGAAAGGTCTTCTACCGGAAGGGGCCCAGCAGTATGTCGAAAGTGTGCAATATGGCCTGGAGCTGCTGCCGGCATACCTAACTATTCGTGAATCGACCCTGGCGGCCAGCGAAGGCCTGGAGCACCTGAAGCACCGGCGCCAGCAAAAGCGTGATATCGACCAATTGGCTAATGACACTCTGCTGTCTGATTTGGCGCTGCGTACTATTTATACCAATATTGAATACCAGGACGGCACGGTGCCAGAGATTAGTGCGGGCGATGTTGCTAAGAACCATGAAGTATTTACCGGCATTGACAAAATGTTCGCACACATGGAGCGTAAAAACTATCGCGGTGGCAAACCATATGGCGCTGAGCACATACTGCCTTATGTAACCGACCTGTACATACGTCGTAAGGATCAAATTGACACCATCGTTGATTCAGCCGAGCCAAAGGAAGCATTTATGGGCTTATGTAAGGAAATGATTGCTGTCGACACAGCACGTCTTACCAAGCAGAATCAGCAGAGCACAGCCAAGAGAGCGGCCTCGCATGCATTAGCTCTGACCGGCGCCATTATTGCTACGAAGTGGGTCAATCAAGTAACCTATATGCAAGAAATGAAGCATGTCGCCATGGCAATCCCGCAGGTTGAAGCACACTAACATGACATCTACGTTACACTATTTTGCCTACGGTACACCCCGCGACCCGGAAATGATGGAAGCGATTATTGGCCGGGAACCAGAGGGCGTGCCAGGCACTTTGTATGATTACCAGATGGTCATCCAACGGGCGGCCGAAATTCCTGACCGGGTCCGGAACATTTTAGCTTCTAACTGGACAGGTGAAGAGGTGGGCCAGTTCGAAACGTATGCTATCCGCCGTAACATTGGCACGCGAGTAGTTGGTATGGTGTGGGGAATAACGCCCGAGGAAAGGGAGCTTGTCGATAATTGGGAATTAAATGATGGCTTGTGGTACCGGAAAACCGATGTGGAGGTGCATACTTCGGATCGGGTCCTCGCGGCAAGCACCGAAATGATTGACGACACGTCGCTTTCTGTTGCCGAAGCTGTCCACCCCAATCTTCCTCTGTATTTGATGGACAAACGGCGGATGTTGGAAGTTGCCAGAAAAGTACGGGAAAATCATCTAAGGCAGATTTGACAAATAAGCATAAGTGTGCTATATTGTATCTTAAGACTGACAAACAAAAACTAAATATTAACTAAGAAAACAGAAAGAAGATAGAATGCCAGGTTTAGAAGAAAAAGGTTTAGAGCGTACTGCCAGAGCTGAGCAGTTTGATCCGACAGTGCCGGGCTCTGCTGAGCGCTGGAAAAATATGGGCAAGTTACGTAAATACGGCGGAGCTGTTGTAGCACTGGCGAAGTCTGTCGGCGGCAATGAAGTGCCGCAAAACCAAATGGATGCTGATCGGCAGGCGGCTTTTATGCAAGATTTGCGTGACAGGGTAGCACAAGAAAGCCGACCAAGCGCTGATTTGCAAGTGGGGGAAGCGCCACAGCAACCAGTCCAGCCACCAGACAAACATGAGTAAATAAAAACTAACAAAACAAAAAAGGAAGAATAAAAACAAAAATGGGTGAACAATTAGATCCAACCGCGCTACGAGAAGGTGAACCTGAGACGTACGTCCAGGATCGTGAAAAGGCGCACGCTATGGCTACCGCGTCAGACTACATGGAAACTAAGGCCGTGCATCACCTAGAAGATGCTGCAGAGTATGTTGCTAATCTTGGAAAAGTTGTTACCGATAGAGAGATGAGTAAAGAGCTGGAAAAGGCACGTGGATTCAGAAAGCATGGGCTAAAGTTGGCTGTGAACTCGAGACATCCTAAAGGTGCTAATGATGAAAAGCGCATGGACGCGGCTGAAGTCTCTACTAATAATTATATTTTCAGCAGAAAAGATGCTGACAGCCAAGCCGAGGAAGCTGCAAGAGATTATGAAAGGGTCAGCAATCGATAGTGCGTTTTGCAGCTCAAGACCAACAAATAAAAACCTAAAATAAGAAGGAAAATGAGCGAAAAAAAGACCCCATATCAAATTGGGAAAGAAGCTGCCGGTAACTAT
>JARIHJ010000039.1 GCA_029288335.1 Candidatus Saccharimonadota bacterium | reverse complement strand
GATTGACGCCGGGTGGAATAACAGTGGTAATTTGCTCGAGGAGCTTGGAGAATAGAACTTCACGGCCAAGCACGCTAACGGCTAACTTGATGCTCCCCGAAATATTAGTGACTTCAGTTTTGATGCTAGCGACGTGTTGCTGCTCAAGCGTTTGCTGGCTTGAGGCAATTTGCTTCTCATAATTGTTGCTCGAGGAATTTAGGGTAATATTGCCGTACATAGTGATGGCTATCAGCCCGACTATGGCTAGCACCAGCACAACTATCCATGGCACTAGCTTTTGGTTGGCTCTGGCGTAATGGTAACCATCACGCGTTTCTGTGGGTAATAAATTGATCACCTAAAAAACCTCGCTTGGTTTTACTAGCGACAAGCCTGCGGCAGTTGAAAACATCGGTTTGTCAACGCTAGCGGGTGGCTGCAGGTGGTTAGCATTAAAATATTGCCAGGGGTCACAGGATCGTACTGGCATACGCAAATTGCTGGTTAAATAGTCTCCAAGACCTGGCATATTGGCGCCCCCGCCTAGAATTACAATCTGGCCTATGGGCTGATGATCTTTGAAGCGCTCGTCGTAATAGCGTGACATCCGGCGGATTTCTTTGATAATTGGTGCTAATGTCGGCTCTAGCGCGGCAGTAATTTCGCGTTGTTTTTTACTGACGCTAAGGCCGTATTTATTTTTGATAATGCCTGCAGCTTCAAAGCTAACCTTTAGCGCTTTTTCGATGGCGCGAGTGAAGCTTTCACCGCCACCCTCGACTGTGCCCATTACTAATATCTTTTGACGATCGCATAGACTCAGGTCGGAGCTTAAAGATCCAAAGTCAATAATCATCGTGGGCACGTCGCCGTTTTTATCACGTGTCAGTAATTGAGCCGCGGCGTGCATCGTGGTTTCTATCAAGATTGGTTCGAGGTCGACTAACTGGCAAAGCGATATATATGAGTCGACAATTTTTTTAGGGACGGCCACTGCCAGCAAATCCTGTTCGACCTCGTCACTTTTGATATTCTCCCAGTCCAGATATAAATCATCCAGGGCCAAAGGTGTGTAGTTGGCGGCTTCTGTCTTAATGGCTTGAACCAGGTCTTTGGCGGCCATTTTTGGTAAGTTGATAGCCCGAGTAAAAGTACGGTAGGAAGGGATCGTCAGCACGACGCGGCGGGTAGTTATGTCGCCAATTAGGTGGTTTTCGAACAGTTCCTTGAGAGCTTTAGCAATGACCTCTGGCTTTACAATGACGCCGTCTTCGATTGCCGCGCCGTCGAAGGTAGTAGTTCCGTAACCCTGTAATCTGGGCGGACTTTTGGGGCTTACGTTGCCAGGTACAATTTGCATTACCTTTAGCGAGCCGTGACCAATATCAAGCCCGAACAGCGGCTTGTCGTGATAGAAGTAATTTTTGTTAGTACCCACCGTTTAACCTTTAGCTTGAATTATATCACTTTAGTTATAGATGCGCTGATAACTTCTAATCGTCCAGGTTTGGGTGCCGCTAGCAATGTCGGTACCAAAGGTGACGGTGCCGGCGCCCGACAAGTTGACGGTTTGCCCGATGGCGCTGCCGATGGTGCCGCTGCCGCCAATGGTGACTTCACCCCAGTAGGCGTCGAAAATCATTCCCGGCAAGTTGCCGGCGCCAGCGACACTGACGGTTTGCTGACTCTGGGAATTATAAAGGTCTTGACCAGTTGGGGTCGCCGATGGGTCTCCAGTGGAATTTTTAAAGCTGATGAATTCTATACCTGTTCCGCTCGAGTTCGCGATCATGCTAGCCGAACCGCCAACTGTTATCGTACCGTCGACCATGATAACCGGCCGTGTGGTGCCGACACTGTCGTCGACGCGAATTTGAGCGGCCCCGCCGATTGTTAGATTGCCGGTTATATAGACGTTACCGGTGATGGTCAGGTTGCAACTACTGTTTGCGCTGACATTGCCAGTTAACTCGAGGTTGGCTGGCCAGGTGCGGCTAAAACCGTTTGGACTTTGGTACTGGCTGCAATTGTAATTTATATCGCTACCGCTGGCAGTTGTCGTAACGGCAGCAATTTGCGCGGCGCGGTTATAGGTTGGCGGGCTGGTGTTGGGTGCTACGCAACCCGACTCGAGTCCACTTCCGCCATTCCCACCGCTTATACTGCTGGTGCCGGAACCGGTCGAAGAAGTTTGCCCAGTCGCACAAACATTACCATAGATGTGTGAGCTGCCGCTCATAGTAATTGGCTGCGTGCCGTCGCTACAAAGCATTGGGTAACTAGAACCACCACCCGGCGGGCATTGGTAATTAGCCACATCGACATTGAGTGGCTGGTTGACAGTACCAATGTTGGCCCTACCACTTAGATTGATATAACCGTTGACGTAGACGTCTGAGTTGACGATATTAGCGCTACCACTTAAGATTAAGCCGCCAGGACCGGTGAATACCGAATAACCACTACTAGCAGTGCCTACGACAGTGACTTTGACTGTCCGGGTTACATAGGGAGTAGTGGCGCTGTCATCTCGATAGACCTCACCAGTGGCGACTATCGATTTGCTTTTGCCGTCTGGGTTATCTGTGATTGTCGTTGTGAAAACGCCTTTGCCTTGAGTTGAATTATCGAAGAAAACCTGCGGGGTGGTATAACCAGTGAAGCTATCGTCGGTATTTAGCTGATTGACAGATTCTTCAATCCCGGCTTCAGCGACTTGCATGGCGTTATCGGCGAACATTTCGCGGCTGGTATTACTGTATTGGCTAGCCACCAGTCCCGATAGTGACAAGCCAATAGCGACTAACAAGATGATGATAATTAGCGCCGTGACTAAGAACGACCCCCGCTCGTTTTGTAAGCTGACTCGCCACGGGATGGGTGCTCGAACTATAGACCCTCGCTCAATACGTTTGCTGTTTAATGTTTGCTGGTTGCTGGCTACTAATCTATTCATTGCGGAATACCATCCTCGTTGAATAAGTGGCTGTAATCGTCTTTCCATCAGTCGTAGACGCCAGTGTAATCGCTAGTCCGATTGAACGGGCACTAGCGGGGTCGACTTGGTTTTCGTTGTCATCGTAGTAGCTGACGTTGAAGCTAGTAACACCGGTAGCGACTAGATCGTCGGCCGGACAGCCGCTGGATCCCGGTGGCGGGCAGGTCGTGACTGCCGCGTCGCCGCTCTGGCCGCTAGCGATAGTTCGGCGATAGAGACTGCCGCTGCTAACATAGTAGACTTCATTATCCTTCAGAGTAATGTAGTTATTTGGGTCGCTAAAGATGACGTTATTGCTGGAGTCGGTGGCAATTTTGGCGAGTACTAGCGTATTAGCGTTGGAGCTCCAGCCGTATTGGTTACCACTGGGGCCGTTTGGGTCCGGCCAACGGTTAGCATCGTCGGCCGAGCCGGATAAGCGAATGTCGCTAGTCACCGTGTCGAGCGCTTGCTCAGCGTTATCAAGCAAGTTGGTGCGCGCGTTAGTAATCGCGTAATCTTGCAGCCAATCAGTTAAAAACGCTGCCATAGCTATCGCCAGAATGCTGATAAGTACGCAAGTGATGAGCAGTTCGACCAGCGTAAACCCACAATTATGCAACTTCTTCATTACTTACCAATGCCTATTACGCCAATAGTGGATGATAATTCGACAGTTTTTGGATTACCGCTAATAGTGTAGTTAACACTGACATCGACACGGCGCAGCCCGTTAGCCGGCTGACTGACGACGACGGTGCCAGTTGCGCCTGGTGGTAGGCCGCTCGGCAGGCTGCTGGTAAAGTTGATATTCTGTCCGGGTGTAAGCGAATTGTAGCTGTTGTTGCGGAGTACTTCGATTTCGGTCTGGGCGGCGCGGGTGGCGAGGTCTAGGTCGCGGCTGTCAGTTTGCAAACCCTGGGTTTGGTAATAGAGCGTGGCGATACTTGTAATCGCGATACCGAGGACCACAATTGTTAGTAACATTTCAACTAACGTAAAACCGGCTTGTTTATTTTTTGCCATCTTGCTTATGATTATACTAAAAATCCCCCGAGCTTTACCCGGGAGATTTTTATGTGGAACGTTTCTTAGGCGTTAGTTGGTAGCAGTGACTGTACCGCTGAAACCTAGGGTGGAACCGACACCAGTTAGCGTGAAACCGGTGCAGGCAGTGGTGCCAGCAGTGATAGCGCCACCAGAAGCGACGGTGTCGCCACAGCCGCTAGGAGTAACAGAGTAAGTGTAGCCTGGACCGACAAAAGTTTGCGATAGTGCTTGGTTGTTGCCGCCAGCGCTGCTGTTTAGCCAGTTATCCATGTCACCTATTGTAGCCGGGAAGCTGTTGTTGTCAGCTTGGTAGCTAGCCATCTTCTCCTTGACTTGCGCTAGCGTCGAGTTTGCACTGGCCTCGTGCGCCTTGGAGGTCGCGCTGCCGTAAGCCACGAACGCAATCGCAGCTAAAATGCCGATGATTATAATCACGATTAGAAGCTCGATCAGGGTGAAACCCCTCGAGTTTACTTTTCTATTTTTTGTCATATTGCCCATCCTTTATTAATATGATTATTCGCTTTTTATAGCTTGCCTAGCATTATTGCTTATGGCTAAAACATTGTCAACTAGATTTAATGGCACTTGTGGATAGAGGGTTAGACCGGTGTATGGTGATGGTAGGTAGCTCACCCCACTCGGTGGTATAACGCGGGCTACGTAAGTTGCGGCGCGGCTCCCAGGCGTTACCCAAGTCTTCAATAGCATAGCGGATGGTACGTCGGCCGTAGCGTTCATTGATCATATCAACGGACGCCATGAGGGATTGACTCTGTCGGATATCTGCAAAGTTGACTATGCCGAGCATGTCGGTTTGTAGCTGTCTCTTATACACATCTGACGCTGCCGACGAA
>JARIHJ010000010.1 GCA_029288335.1 Candidatus Saccharimonadota bacterium | reverse complement strand
CTATAAATTTGACGGTTAATAAACTCAGCCACCGCTTGCTTTCGCTCGTCCAAAAACGGACCTGATGCAATTTGCGGGGCATTATTTACTTCTAAAATGAACCATTCGCCGGTATTTTTATCCTGGATGACATCTACGCCGGCAACCTGACGGTTCATTGCTACAGCTGCTCGTACCGACAAATTATCAGCTTGTGAATCCAGTTTGCCGGGCGGCAACAAAACAACATTACCAGCCCCGGCTAATTTGTTCAAATGGCGTTTCAACTTGTCCTCGCGAGGGATGGCAGCCCGACGCATTGCTAGCGCCACCTCCCTATCGAGCACCAACGCGCGAACGAAACCGTCATTCGGCACATACCTTTGAATAATGTAAATGTCCATTTCGCTAGCATCTGCTAGCACGGTTTTTAGCTCGCTGGCGTTGTCGAGCAGGTAGTTCTTGCGGCCCTTATCCTCGTTAATTTCTTTGCAAACTAGCGGCCAGCCAATTTGTTCCGCAATTTCATCAATATTCTCGATTAGGTAGCTGGTTGATGCGCAAAATGATGGCGGTACAGCTATACCGTGGAACACCAGTTTTAATGATTCCGACAACTTGTCATAGCTTATGCTGCTCAAAATTTCCTGGTCGACGACCTTGGCGCCACGAAACTGGGCGTAATGCGCCGCTGCTATCGCCAGGGGATAGTCGCGTTTGTGCGATTTGAAGTAGACGAGGTCAAATTCGCCAATATCGCGACCGGTTAGGCTTTCATAAACACCCACTTTATCCGGCAGTAGTTTGAATACCAGCTCTTTATAATCCCGTACAGTGTAAGTAGTTTTTTTGTTATAGCTCGCCAACTCAGCGAAAAAGCTGTCAAAGTCGTGGGCTTCGCTGGCCAGCACCAACACTTCTGCGATTGATTTACCACGAGTTTGGCGCCGGCTCACATCAACCACAAATTTATTACGCAGCACATTTCGACCAATCAAAACCGGATAGGTCATACTTGAACGATTAGCTAGCGTAAACCAGGCTCGAATTTTTCGGCCCGCAATATTGACCTGCAACCGCACCTTGTAGCGTAATTCCGACTGTCCAAAGGAATTTTTAACCGAAGCGGTGCGAAAATCACTCGTTTTAATAGTTTCGCCATTCATAAAAACACTGCCCGGGCCGAATAGTCTGAAGCTTAAAGTTCCCTTTTTTTCAACTATATCGCTGGCCCAAACCGACGAAAAAATTGCGCCGGTGTCAATCCGGGCTGGAATCTGGTTCACACTTAGCTCGGGAAAATCAATTAACTCCACTGAACCGAGCGTATCAATCTGAGTCATGTTATTCTTTGCCATAATTCTTAACCTTAGCGCTAGTTTGGCGTAATCAACTAGCTTTCTCTTCCATAGTCCGGGGTTAATTCTACTACTTTTTCAAGTAACTTATATCCCAGGGCCACACCAATAATACGCGACTTCTTGTCTTTAATGTTTTCATCGTCAAGCGGGGTAGCACGCAGCAGGTTGGTCAACTCCATTTGAAAAGCAGGAATAGCCCTGCCTTGCTCCTGCAAAATACGATTTGTGAAGGTTGCCGTGCTCTCGACAGGTGTGGTAGCAGCAAGCTGGCTGATTTTGGGCGCGCCATTGTCCCTGCGCTTTAGGTTAGTACTATAACGTTGCTGGATATACGCTGGTTGCTCATTGCTTAATACCACATACAAACCTAGATCTTCACGTACGATTCGCGCAATTGTATGGCTAAATTCTATAAGTTGCTCAGATGGCTCCCGACCCAAACCTACACAGGCGTGTATTTCGGCACGGTCACTTTCTCGCACAAACATACCCGGCGCTTTGCCGTGTACCGATAAAAAACCGCTTGCATAGCCAAGCTGCTGCCTGATTTTCGGCTTAATAGGATGATTGACATCACTGGGCACGTTACTGGTTTGGCGGCCGCGCATAATTAGCGCCGTACCATAATCCTCAGCCAGAACTGCCGCTAAGCCACCGGTACCGGCATCTGGGAACAAGCGCATTTTTTCATCTCTTAAACTAAAGGGTGTTGTGGCATGCTCCGCAGTAAAGAGATAGTCGCCAGCTCCACGCACCACAGCAATTTCATTGGTTTCTGTAGCTGTACCCATCTCATAATCTCCACTTTGAAGATTGGGCGCGGCATACTGGCGTTCTGCTTCTACGATCCGTTCATGCAAATCGATAGCCCACTGGTCCGGCAACTGTGGCAACCATGGCATAGCGGTAATGTCACGCGTGGACTTATCACGCGCTATGGCATTATCGTACTGTGCTGTTCCTGGCACAGGATCAGCAATATTTGGCATTTCAACTGGCTGGGCACAGTTTTCCGTGCCAAAAGGCAAATTCATATCCTATATTATAACATAATTACGGTGCTAATGTAAATGGTGGGCGACGCGTAGGTAAGCTACCACTACGATAGCCACCACGATTGCTAGAATTAGCAGTAAAAGCGGGATAAAGCCCGATTGGTTGCTAGTCAATCTTTTCATAAGCGGAATTATGGCACTCCTCTCACGGCTTGGCTAGTACTAGCGCTTATGTTTTTATGTTAATTTATTGCTAATGCATCGTTATGAAGAGCCCAGTGGCGAATCCGAAGATATATATTCGGGGCTCGCTTACTACCACAACCTTGCTAAAGATTTAGAGGCGGAACGAGACAAAGCTTTATACCACGACAATCTGACCCATTTACCGAACCGCAATTGGTTGATGACGGAATTAGACCGGCAATCTAGGACTCAGCCTGGCCAATTCTCGCTATTATTTGTGGATCTAGATGGGCTTAAGCGAATAAATGATAGCCAAGGCCACCAAGCCGGTAACAAACTCTTAATGAAGACGGCCGGCGTTCTGCAGGAAAGCTTACGCACTGATGATTCTGACCAAACTAGCTACGCACTAGCCCACGCTGCCACGCGCCTGGCTGGTGACGAGTTTGTATTACTAATTAATGAAGTAGGTAACCAGTCTACACTGAGCAAAATATCTGACCGGATAAGCAGTGCTCTGACCGTTCACGGCATAGGGGCCTCGATTGGCGGCCGCCCACATCGGCCGGGCGAAAGTGCCAGTCAACTGTTGGACGCAGTGGACAAACTGATGTACCAGCAAAAGCAACGCCGAAAGCGCGAGCAACTTGCAGCCCAGCCCATTGGCAGAAGATTGCTCTATAAGGCCGGCATATTGCTTCAGCGACGCTCTGGGATCGCTAGCGACCGTTAGCCGAAGAATCCTCGTTTGTGCTCAGCATCGTCAAATTTCTCCAGCAATTCTCTCTGTTCGCGCGAAAGTTTGGCGGGCGTATCAACGAGGATAGTGACGATGTGGGCGCCGCGACCAGAACCCTTCAAGTGCGGCACACCGTGACCGGATAATTTGAAATCGCTGCCCGACTGCGTGCCGGGCGGTACTTTCATCTTTACTCTGCCATCGACTGTTTCGACATCAATTTCCGTACCAAGCGCCGCATCGACCATACCAATATGCTGTTCAGACAGAATTAAATCGCCTTCTCGAGTAAATAATTTGTGCGCTTTGACGCGGATGTTGACGTAGAGGTCACCCTTAGGGCCATTCGCGAGCGCCTCGCCCTGCTCTCTTAACCTTATGGTGGCCCCATCGTCGATACCAGCCGGGACTTTGAAGGCAATTTTCTTGGCCTTTCGCTGGGTGCCTTTGCCGTGGCAGACCGAGCACGGCTTCTCCGGAATTTTGCCACGGCCGCCGCATTTTGGGCAGGGCGTCTGACTCTGTATGTTACCGAAAACTGTGCGCATCACTCTGGTAACTTGGCCTGTGCCACCACATTCGTCGCAAGTTTTGAGCTCGTAGCCCGGCTCGGCCGTCGTACCTTTGCAGTGCTCACATTCATCTTCTAAATTTAAATTTAGGTCAATTTCAGTACCAAAGACGGCCTGCTCGAAGGTAATCTCGACTCTGGTTTCGACATCATTGCCCCGATTTTGACGCTGTCGACCACCACCACCAAAAAAGCTGCCAAAAATGTCACCCAGCCCCATATCGCCAAAGTCAAAGTTGACACTCTGGCCCTGACCACCGAAGCCTTGGAAACCTTCGAATGGATTGCCGCCAGCAGCTCCATTTCCTCCGACGCCGGCGTGACCAAACTGATCATAGCGCTGGCGTTTTTGCTGATCTTTCAGCACCTCGTAGGCTTCATTGACTTCTTTGAATTTGGCCTCGTCGCCGCCTTCTTTATCAGGATGCAGCTCAACAGCTTTGCGCCTGAAAGCCTTTTTTATCTCATCAGCGCTGGCGTTTTTGCCAACACCTAGAACTTCGTAGTAATCCCTTTTCTCAGCCATTACTAAACCCTGTTTTTATGCCCTGCTCCTGCAAAATGCCATCAAGACATTTCACTACCGCGTAAACCACATCTTGATTGGTTAGTTGGTAGCCAATCTTAAGTGCCTCGCGTATTGCTAGCTGATTATAATCGCCGAGCAGCTCCGCTCGCGACGGCGACAAACCATCAGCGTAGCCATTAACCATTCTTAATCGGTAATAATCCGTCATATCCGGGTCAGCAGCCGCGAGGGGCAGCACCGAATAGCTAAATTCTCTGTTTAATCCCACAAAGGACATCCGTCTTATTTTACCAGCTGATAAAATTACGCATCTTGTGGCGCAGGTTTACGGCCATTGTTCACATTCCCGTAAGATGATCCGCATACAGGACAAATATAGTAGTCGCCTGTATGATACTTGAGCCTTATTTTATGACCTTTTGAACCAAAACATCCACCACAGTGAGGGTCTCCTCCTACCCAAGCTCTACCCTCATCATCGTATACCACCTGATCTCTTAATTTTAGCATGTCAGTAAGATTCTGGTTTTCTTCCTTCAGGTCGGCAATGTAGATTTTCAAGTCAGCCAGCGCTAACTTGGAATCGGCCAGTTTCTCTTTATCTTCAGCAGTAGCCAAAGCTATCTGTGCCTCAAGCCCATTTTTCACAGACTCGTACGCGTCATTAATCTTGCTAAACATTTTAGTCCTTCTTGTCACCGACGATTTTGCGCTCTGTGGGGCTTGCATCATAGAT
>JARIHJ010000006.1 GCA_029288335.1 Candidatus Saccharimonadota bacterium | reverse complement strand
GGCAAAGGCCGAGCCATGGCCGGCGTACAGCAATTTTTAGAAGAGCATGCTGAGCTGAAATCTTTCACTGGTGTCGATAAGCGTCCAGACGACAAACCTCTGGAGTTTCTGAGTAAGTACGACCCGACTACCACGATCTTTATCAAGAATGAGGGAATCCCTGGCCCAGAGATGCCTGTGACCTACATCACAGCTTTGCAACTTTTTTTCGAATTAGTGCCACAAACCGGTGCGACGACAGTAGGCATCACCGGCACCAAGGGCAAAAGCACGACCACAGCGCTAACAGCGCACATACTTCAAACCGCCGGCAAAGATGTAGTATTGGCCGGCAACATCGGTACATCGCCATTAACAGCACTCGACAGCGCCACAGCTGAGACGATTTTCGTTCTGGAACTCTCGAGCTATCAGCTGTCAGATATGAAAGTCAGCCCCCATATCAGCGCTTGCCTGAATCTCTATAATGACCACACCGATTGGCATGGTTCGCTCGAGGGCTACTGGGAGGCCAAGCACAACATTATGTGCTTCGCTGGCTCGGGGGATTTGTTTATTTATAACCCAGATTTCGCTGAGCTGAGACGTTGGGCGGAAACGGCCGTGTGCCGCACGAAAGCAATCGATTCGAGTGAGTCACTAGACTTGTCCGGCGCTCGGCTATTCGGCGAACATAATCGATTGAACGCGCTAGTCGCGCGAGAAATTGCCCGCGAATTCGGTGTTACTGATGAAATTTCGCTTGAGGCTATTAACTCTTTCGAGCCACTTGAGCACCGGATGCAAACCGTGGCTACCAAAAACGGCCGGACCTATATCGATGATGGCATTGGTATGACACCCGAATCGACTACCGCGAGCCTAAAAGCGATTAGCCAAAAATTCGGCCCTGTCGGCTGCCTGCTGCTCGGTGGCCAGGACCGGAATTATAACTACGATGACTTTATGAAAATCGTTGCCGGTTATAAGGTGCCGGCGTTAGTGCTCTTCCCGGATACGATCAGCAAAATGAAGGCTGCCCTGCCGGCTGGCTATAGCCCAGAGATTTTGGAAACTTCCAGTATGCAAGCGGCGGTCGCGTGGGCGGCAGAGAAAGCTCCGGAAAATTCGGTGGTGCTACTCAGTACGGCCGCACCCAGTTATTCGCTCTGGAAAGATTTCGAGGATAAGGGTGACCAGTTTCAAGCTGCTGTGAATACACTGTAGACAATTCTCCTTGAATGACTAGACTTTTTATGATATACTTTGCACCCTAATAAGGGGTCAAGTTATGTTCTATTCGCGCCTTAAATTAAGTTTATCTATAGGCATTATCAGTTTGGTGATAGGCTTAATTATCGCCAATTTGGTGCCGGTACTTCCCTTTGGGAGAAATATGAATACTGTCCTGGCGGCCAGCTGCCCATATCCGGTAGCAACTCGCCGGCCGGCCGGCACGACGACTATCGCGAGCAACCCTTCGAAATTCACTATGCTTGAGAGCGGCGATATCCTGGCCGGTACGGTCATAACCAGCGGGACGAACCGTTACCTCGCCATTGGCGGTAACTTCCCTGGCGTCGTTACGCCAGATGGCAGATCGCATCCGGCCGCGAATTTGGCAGTTCTGAACGAAGCTACCGGGGCGGTGGTATACGCCGCCAAAAGCGCCAACAGCTACGTGCGGGCGCTCTTTTACGATAACGGCGTCCTGTACGTGGGTGGCGATTTTACCAGTTTGAACGGCATCGCCCGTCACTATATCGCCGCGATCAACACGACGACCTGGAAAGTCACGAGTTGGGCCCCTTATTCAGCTGGCGCTGTCCGCGCTATCGCGGCTAGCACCAGCGGCAGGTTCGTCGGAGTTTATTACGGTGGTGACTCCAACCGGCTCTACGACGTTAGCCCTGTCACAGGGAAGCTCATTTGGACTGATACGGTCGGCGGTGGTGCGATCAAGGCTTTGCTGCTTTCGCCCGACACCAGCGGCCTGTTTGTCGGCGGCTTATTTGAACAAGTATCCACGCTGACCCAGCACGGGCTGATGGAAGTCTATCCGGCTACCACCGGCAAGCCTTACACGCCTTTTAGGCCAATCCTTCGCACCGACAATCCGCCGAACAGCGACACCGGCGAGGAAAATTTGTCGCTGGCCTGGGATACTTCGTATAGATCACCGATTCACCTGATAATGGGTGACGGCGGCGCAACCGTGAACGCCATCCGTAGCATCAGCCCCTCCAACGGTGTCGGCTACTGGGGCGACCACACCGAAGGTGACGCCCAGGGCGTAGCCGTTGTCGGCAATACTTACGTGGCCGGCTACCACCGCAACCACGATAACATTTCCCCCTACTGCCCCTACCCATACTTCTCGGCCCAGTTCTCGCAAGCGAACGGCACCATCTTGACATACTGGAATTCAGAGCTTAGCGGTGATGGCAGCAACGCCGATCATGGCAATAATGGCGTCCAGGCCATCACGGCCGACCCGGTAACCAAGAAATTGTTCCTGCTCGGCGCCTTCAAAACCCACGGCGCGACCTGCCCCACCTGGGACACCTGTACCGGCGGCACCCCGCTGCGCGGTATCGCGCTGTTTAGCTATAACTAGACTTTAGCGGCACGGTTAGCCGAGCGGATGACGTTTTCAAACAAAGAACAAACTGTTAGCGGACCTACGCCGCCCTTTTGGGGCGTAATCGTCAGATCATCTCTGCTATAAACATCTAGCGCGAGGTCACCGACGGTTTTGCCAGCCTCGCTAGCCACACCAGCGTCTACGACAACGGCACCCTGCGTAATCATATTCGAATATAAAATCGCCGGGCTGCCGGTAGCGGTAATAATGATGTCGGCGGCTAGGGTTTTTGACTTCAAATCACTTGTTTTGCGATCGGCTACTTCGATATCCAACCCCTGCCCTAGCAGAATTTTTTCGAGCGGCGCGCCAACCAACTTGCCGCGGCCGATTAAGAGGATTTTTTTGCCTTCCAAACCTACATTATAGCCGGCAAGTAGCCAGAGGATGGCGTTCGGAGTCGCTGGTGTAAATTGGGCCCTATCTCCAAGCGCGTCGACGTCTTTTTCTGGCGCTACCAAGTTCACAATTTTGTCAGTTTCGCTCGTATCGGCCAGTGGCAATTGTACAATGATGCCGTGGACGCTAGCATCGCCGTTTAATTCTTTGATTACACTAGCCGCTTCGGCTTGATCGATTTTATATTCGTCCACGTCAACCAAGATGTCGGCGCCATAAGCTTTTTTTAGCCGAACATAGGTGTTGATTACCGGGTCATCTTTGCACTGGACGATAGCTAGCTTCGGAAAGATTTTGTGCGCCTGACGTAGCCCCCGCACCTCATGCGCCTGCCGTTCCTTTATGTAGCCTGCTAGCTCGCTGCCATTCAATAATTTCATCAGTAGTCTATTGTAGCGCAACTTGCGAGAACAGGGGTAATTTGCTAAAGTAATTGCAGCCCGACGAGCCAATCGGCTCGCCCAAAATTCCAATCCAAGGCACGAAGTAACTGAATGGAATTTTGAAAGGACGATCATAGCCGTAAGTCGAAGCTTTTGCCGCTGGCGGCAAAACGAGACCTAGGTGTACGGGAGGACGCGGGCCTGTAGCTCAGTTGGTTAGAGCAGTGGACTCTTAATCCACGTGTCGAGGGTTCAAATCCCTCCAGGCCCTCCAAGGTTTCGCCACTTTAGTATCAAATTCCCTTAGGACATAAGCTCTATATTTGCTCTAAATAACAACATTGGCACTCTTGACTTGAGAGTGCCAATTTGCTACATTGAAAGCGGTGGGCATTCCACCGCGAATTAACAATTTAATGTTTGTCGCATCTCCGCTAGCTAATCGGTTACCGGGGTTAGGAGTTGCATTAAAAGCCATAGCCCCGAAGGAGCAACACCCCCGTGAAGCCGGCGTAGCGGTGAAGCGGAAAGGAGGAGGCTATGTTTGATTTAATTCGTCGTCCGAACGACACGCTTGGTCTATCTACTTTTGAGGAGATGGACAAGCTATTCGATAATTTTTGGCGCACGGCCGGGTTGCCTAGCAGCAACTTCAGTATGCCATCGGTGGATATCTACAGCACCGACGACAGCCATATGGTCGTCGAGATGCAGGCCCCGGGTTTTGACACCGGCGATATAGAGCTGAACGTCCGCAACGGCGTACTCGAGATCAAGGGCGAGAAGTCCGAGAAAGACGAAGAAAAAGATGGCAGGAAGAGCTATCTTGTCCGCGAGCGCAACGCCAGCTTCGCCCGCCGCGTCGTATTGCCCGAAGGCGCCGATGCTGACAACATCACGGCCGAGCTGGACAAAGGATTGCTGAAAATTACGGTGCCTGTCAACCGACCCGAGGCAAAGCGTATCCGGATTACACCCGGCAGCCGAAAAGCCAAAAGGCTGACGGCCACAGTCTGAAAGTAGCGGCTGCACATCAGCGAAAAACTCCACCCTAACCGGTGGAGTTTTTCAATCAAGCAATCATACGAAACACAACTACTCGCTGCCGTAAATAGCGATAATCTAAGGTGATGCCGATCTGGGCCTTTATAGCTACTGCTTAATCCTAGATTGTTTACTGAGCACCTGCTTAAACGATGGGCTTATCTTTTTGTCTGTGCGATGGATACACCCTATACAGTAACAAGGCCGCCACATTCCTTCCTTGAGTTCAGAAATTACCCGTTTAACATGCTCGTCTCCAGTCTTCTGCTGCTTGACCGTCACCGTCCAGCAAATCCACTCATTGCGCGCCAGCGGCGTAAGTAATACTAACACTAGCTGGATTTCTTCGGTGGCGGGGCTTTGGCGCCCTTTTTGCGCGCTTTGCTCAAACCGACGGCTATGGCCTGCTCGCGCGACTGGAATTTACCCTTATGCTTGTGCTCGTGTAGTTCTTTTTCGACTTCTTCCTGGGCTTTTGGCCCATATTTCCTCGCCATTACATTAAAACTCCTCTAACTTAACTTATTAATTTTAGAGGAATTCACCATCTCTATCAGTTAGCTAGCTCACTAAACCACTAGACTCTGAACGCGCCGAGCGGCCCAGATGGCTGGGCTGGCGGCACTCCAGTTGCCTCTGACTGCCGCTTGGTTAGCTCCAGCAACTCGGCTAGTAGCTCATTCGTTTTCCTCACCTCTATCACGAGATCTCTCATATCGTTTTCTTGGCGCTGTTCGGGATCCGCTGGTGTAAATAGGCCCATACTTTTTTCCTTTCAGTTTTAATTAAATGATACAGATATAATACCTTGAAATATGGTTAAATTATAAGGTTATGCGCAGAAGTAAAAACGGCACCAAACCAGCTCCCGGCGTGACCACCGCCCGCGGGCGGGCCAATCCGCTAGTGGCGGTCGGGCGCAGCCTGCCGCCGAATGGCGCCCTGACCGCGATGGCCGGCGAAGTCCCCAACCACTTCTGGCAGAGCCATGGCTTTAGAAAATGGCGAAAGCGCGTGATTCTGGCAATCGTAGCACTAATTCTGGCGATTGCGATTTTTGTCGGTTACAAATTCTGGAGTAATATCAGCAAGCTCTTCGGCGGTAGCATATTTGGTCTGTTTTCGAGCACGACACTGCGGGGGGAAGACAGCGGCCACGTCAATATTCTGCTTGCCGGGTACTCGGCCGACGACCCGGGCCATCAGGGCGCCGACCTAACAGATTCGATAATGATCGTCAGCATTAATACCAAAAATAACACCGCCTTTTTGCTGTCCATCCCGCGTGACCTCTGGGTCAACCTCGGCAGCAACAACTGCCAAAGCGGCTATGAGTACTGCAAGATTAACGAAGCCTTCGAAGACGGTGAAGGCTCAAATGGCAACACCAACGCTGGAATGAACCTGCTAGCTAATGCCTGTCTCTTATACACATCTCCG
>JARIHJ010000002.1 GCA_029288335.1 Candidatus Saccharimonadota bacterium | reverse complement strand
CCTTATCGTCGGCAGCGTGGTAAATACCAGGGTTTGTTTGGTGGTGTCTTCGGTGTAGCCAGCGTCGCTGGCCCGCTAATCGGCGGATTTTTGGCCGGCGCTAACTTGATTCTGGGCGTCGTCGGTTGGCGTTGGATATTCTATATTAACCTGCCGATTGGCATCATCGCTTCGGCCGCCGTCGCTGCCAGATTGCACCTGCCTAAGCACAAACTCGAGCACAAAATTGACTACTTGGGCGCAGCCTTCCTAAGCTTATCCGTCGTCAGTTTGCTGCTCGTGTCGGTCTGGGCCGGCGTTACCTACGCCTGGAGCAGCCCGGAAGTCATCGGCCTCGCCATCGCAGCGGTTGTTTTCTGCATCGCCTTTGTTATCCAGGAGCGCCGTGCCAGCGAGCCAATCATCCCTATGAGTTTGTTTAAAAATGATATTTTTGCCGTGTCGGTGTTGCTGTCGCTGCTAGTTGGCATCGCGATGTTTGCTGCTATTCTCTACATTCCACAATATCAGCAAGTGGTGCGCGGCTATTCGCCAACTAAGTCCGGCCTGCTAATGATCCCACTAGTGCTGGGATTGCTAGTCGCGTCGATCGTATCTGGGCGGCTGATTACCAAGTTCGGCAAATACAAAATTTTTCCGATATTCGGCACGCTCGTACTAGCGCTAGGTATGTGGCTGTTTAGTCACGTGTCGCTCACGACCAGCCAGTTCGAACTGTCAGTATGGATGGTGGTGCTTGGCATTGGGCTAGGGTCGTTTATGCAGGTAGCAACGCTCGCCGTACAGAACGCTGTCAATCCGAAGCAGATGGGCACGGCGACCAGTAGCACGACATTTTTCCGCAGCATCGGCAGCTCTTTAGGTGGCGCAGTTTTTGGAACCATACTAATATCTCGACTGACCGATCATCTCCACCACGATTTGCCCGCTCAGGCCGCGACCCATATTTCCACCAACCACGTAATGACAACTGGCACTGCCCAGCTAGCTCACTTGCCGCCGCAGCTGCAGCACGGCGTATACCTCTCCTTCGTTAACTCGTTCCACGATATGTTCCTGATCGGCATTCCGTTTGCTATCGCCTCTTTTGTCGTTGCTCTGTTCTTGCGCGAAACCCCCTTGCGAGGTAGTAACACCATCAAACCCAGCGAAAAGAGCGACAATGTTCAGTCCCACTCGCCAGTTGAAGTCTAGTCAGTCGACTTTCTAATCTGTTGGTTGCGCCATTTAGTAATTTCAGCGTGGTTGCCGGAGAGCAGAACTTCTGGAACTTTTTGACCCTGCCACACTTCAGGTCGAGTGTACTGGGGGAATTCCACCGCCTGATCATCGTCCTGAAACGATTCAATTTCAGCACTAGCCTCGCCACCAAGCACGCCTGGCAAAAGCCGGACGACCGAATCGATAATCGCTAACGCGGGCAACTCGCCGCCGGTCAAAACGTAATTGCCTATACAAAATTGCTCATCAACCAGGCTGGTAATCCGCTCATCATAGCCCTCGTAGCGTGGGCAAATCAGAATCAAATCATTATCACTAGCTGCCAATCGTTTGGCGTCCGATTGTCTATAGATTCTCCCGCGCGGCGTCGGCAAGATTACTTTGGCGCTCGGGCTAGCTTTCTTAGCTTTTTCAATCGCCGCCGTCAGCGGCTCTACCATCAGTAACATCCCGTCGCCGCCACCATAAGGCGTATCGTCAACTTGCCGCCTAGGGCCCAGCCCAAAGTCACGCAGATTGATTAGCTCGAAGTTAGCCTGCCCGTTTTTGCTAGCCTTCCACATCATACTGGCACTTAAGTATGGTTCAATTACTTCAGAAAAAAGCGTAATTATTTGCACCTTCATTTTTAACCTATTTTAGCAAACAAAAAGCCCGCCAGGATTACAGGCGGGTTTTTGTCACATATAAAGCTCCAAACATGGTTTTTGCCCACATTTGCTCGCAATGAGCCTTGGTATTTTTGTTTTTAAACTTCAGTCTTTTGGACTAGAAAAAATTGTACAGTATCAGCGTAACTACCGCAAGAGCCTAAATGTCCAGGTCGTCGAGGTCGGCTAATTCTTTTCGCGTTTTAGCGGCAAGATCATCTTGCTCCTCGGCTTCCGGCTCAGCCTTAGCTTTGGCTTCAGCCTCAAGCTCATCAACATCGGCTTCAACGTTCTCGGGTTCTGGCGTACTGTCGTCGCTAGCGGTGCTAGAATCATCGCTAGGACTGTCACTGGTAGTGGTGGTGCTATCGTTAGTCGAGCTGGCGGTGCTGCTAGTACTAGCAGCTGGTCGCGGCTCGCCGTTATCGACAATTTTTAGATTGTAGCGAGCTTCATTTTTGGTGCCGAGCGCACGAAGTAACGTCCTAAGACTTTGAGCGGTTGCGCCGCGCTTGCCGATAACCCGGCCGAGATCTTCCGGATCAACGGTTAACTCTAGCAATACACCGCGTTCGTCGACAGTACGATTAACGCTAACTGCGTCGGGCTTACCAACGAGCGACTTTACGACATATTCAACAAATTGCTG
>JARIHJ010000094.1 GCA_029288335.1 Candidatus Saccharimonadota bacterium | reverse complement strand
GGTCACCGGAGATCGTCGCCGGCTGCGGCGGGTACGTGGTGGGCATGTCGGCTCCTACCGGGTCAGCTTCACGGAGATGACGGAAGCGGCCCCGGCGGCGGCCTCCAGGGACAGGCCGACCGCCAGCTCGTAGGCGTCGGTGCCGACGACCCACGTGGCGTCTACGACCCCGACATTGATTATGCCACCGGTCACGTGCTAGCTGATTACTCTAATGGTGTTCACCATCTGAACGGCGAGCAGGCGCTCGACCTCGCTCGCTCCCGCGGCGACGCCTACGGCTCTTACGGGCTAGCCCAAGGCGACTACGACCGCACGATGTACCAGCGGCAAATGCTGGTTGCCGTCAAGGACAAAGCCGTCTCAGCCGGCGTGCTGGCCAATCCTATCTCGCTGGCTAATTTACTCGATGCCATTGGTAACAACGTCAAGACCGACTTTCAGACCAGCGAAATTCACCGCTTGTACGATATCGTCAAACCCATCAAGGGCAGCTCCATCAAATCCTACGGCCTAAATAATGTCAACGGCCAGAACAAAAACCTGGTTGAGGGTGCGACGATAGACGGCCAATCGGTCCAAGTACCAACGCTCGGCATTAACGATTACTCCGCCATCCAGCAATTCGTCCAGCGACTATTGAATGGCGGCGCTTAAGCAGCTCTCTTCTCTGTTAGAAATTACTATTTCTTGGTCTTCTTAGCGACTCTGGCAGGTGTTAGAGCCCGCAAAATTGCGACCAGTATTACTCCAAATAGCGCGTAGATCAACATCCCAAACAGCGCCGTGAAGTCCAATACGTGTGCGCCGGTGATCCGCTCCGCTGGAAAAATACCGCGAAACGGCGACAAGAGCGTATTGCTGGTGCTATAAACCCAGTCCACAAATTGAACATTGTTGGCCGCAAACAGCCGGAAAATCACACGAAGGCCTAAGCAAATCTCGGCTAGCCCGACAAATAAATTGATGAGTCCTGTAAATAATCTAGTGATGTACATATAGAAATTCTCCTTGCGTCTTAAAAATTATTAACTTAATTGTTAGCACCAGCGCTCCCCCGCTGTCAACTAGGGTTGAAAATGCTAAACTGAAGCTATGCGCCCGTAGCTCAGTGGATTAGAGTACTTGGCTTCGAACCAAGGGGTCGCAGGTTCAAATCCTGCCGGGCGTACCAAATTTTATGAGACGGGTAACTGGTAAAGAATTAGCAGGGGTAAGGCCGTTTTTTGAGTTGGCTGCCCAAGCTGCTGGCGAGGCCACTTGTCACCGCGCCAAATGTGGCTCAGTAATTATCAAAGGTGGCGCAGTTATCGGGCGCGGCTATAATTCACCGCCACTTAATAATGAAAACCGGCGGACCTGCGATGAAAGTTGGGATTACAGCAAAAAGCCGAAATATGATTTGACCTGCTGCGTCCATGCTGAATGGCGAGCGGTCCTAGATGCCTGCAAAAATAACCCTGGGAAAATCAGCGGCTCGGTGCTTTATTTTATGAGAATTGATGAAAATGGCGACTTTACTGACGCCGGCAAACCATATTGCACCACGTGTAGCCGCTTCACGATGGAAGCCGGCGTGAGCGAGTTCGCGCTCTGGAACAATGACGGCGCGGACATTTACACCCTGTCAGAGTACGACGCGCTCTCTTACAACTTTTATAGAAAGTAATGTACCGGTTACTTGCAATTGGCCTGCTACCTGCTACAATAGGCTGGACTAGAGAAAAGCTGCCAAGGTTTCTAGCAAATATATTAATTTTAAGTTCCGTTTGAGGGGCAGCTAAGTTTGACACTTACCTCGCCAGGATAAAAATAAGAGGTAAGTTACCTTATGGCAACCCAACTATTTGTCGGCTCGCTGCCGTTCAAGATGACCAGCGACGAGCTGCAAGAGCTATTCGCCGAATTCGGCGAAGTTAGCTCGGCTAAAATCATCAACGACCGCGAAACCGGCCGCAGCCGCGGTTTCGGCTTCGTCGAGTTCGAGAGTGATGACGAAGCACAAGCCGCCATCAAAGCGATGAACGGCAAGGACGTCGACGGCCGCGCACTGACGGTCAACGTCGCCCGCCCCCGCGAAGAGCGCCGCTAGTAACCACTAGCGCCGAACCATAGAAAACCCCGCTATCTGGCGGGGTTTTTGCTTACGCTTGCATTCGCCAGCTAATTATTTAAACTTATTAATTACTGTATGCATTATCGAGTGATTTCGGTTCCTCTCACCGAGCGGAAAAAAGATTTGGTCCATCTTAGCCATCAAGCTCTCGATCTAAAGCTAGAGCATGTCATGAATGGAGAGTTAGAGCCAGGTGTACGGCTCTTGGGGCACTATGTAGTTAATGCGCCGAATATAGAATCGTCCAATCCCAAGGAGCACGTTCCAGCCATACATTTCATGTTTGAAATTGCTGATGAAGAAGCTAATCCTCAGCAAAACTCTTGACAAGCCGTGAAATAAGCGTATACCGATAAGTAATTAAGCTAAACAAAGAACGAAACTATGTCAGTTTGCATTCAAAAATTTAAACAGCACCAACACCGCGAACAGCGCGATTATGAGGGTGAACAAGCGGTTCAGACAGCTGAATATCAACATGCGCGTGATGCCTACCCGGAAGTTGCCGAGCTTGACCGCGGAGTCGAAGCACTTTTGGCCGATATAAATTATGCGCTTGGTGAGCTAGCTGCCAGCGCTTGTTAAATTAGCTTTAAACTTTAGATAATTCGATGGTCTGTTCGTGAACCGGGCAATACGATATCTTTCCCAGTAAGTAGATGACTGACTTGGGGAATGGCTCGTAGCCCTTATCTATATTCACGACATGAAATCCAGATCGCTCTCCGTCGGTAGTTATTCCTACATGCAATCTGCGTTCATCATGCTCGCTCTTAATTGTGCGTACGTGCTGTCCGGGCAGCAAATGTAACGGGGTTTCTATGGCCTTGCGCAGATTATCGAGCCCCAGTAGAGCCACGCCCGTAGCAACACCTTCTCGGTTAGCCGGCAGTTCCGCAATCCTCTGTAAAATTTGCTCTTCTGTCAACACCTCGTTAGTTGTTGACGATCCTTCCATAGTTTCAATCATTGTTTATTTCCTTGGCTTACTTATATATTTTAATTATAGTCCGCTTGTAAAGCCCTTTTTCCGTATCTGTTACAATAAGCAAATCAGGCGCGCGTAGCTCAGCTGGATAGAGCGTTGGTTTCCGGTACCAAAGGTCGTAGGTTCGAATCCTATCGCGCGTACCAAAAAAGTGTCCTAGCTTGTCTGGGGCGTTTTTTTGGTCGGTTGAATTAGATTTCGATTCTACGACTCGGATTTTGCTTTAGCAAAATACGATAGTCGTAGGTTCGGGCGCCAAGGAACCGAGCGCAGAAGCTAGCTTCGAGCACGGTGACTG
>JARIHJ010000090.1 GCA_029288335.1 Candidatus Saccharimonadota bacterium | reverse complement strand
GTCGTCGGCAGCGTCAGATGTGTATAAGAGACAGATATACTACATCAAATAGCGAATCGTTTATTACCGCATCACTAAAATCCTGAGAATTGGCCTCGCCCTCATCTAGCACTTGCCCTAATAATCTTAGTTTAAGCATAGAATAGAGCGCCACCTTAGAACCTGAAGCAAGCCCTTCGAACAGCAAGAGTTGCGGATGTTTATACTCGCCGAGAGCCTTTATCCTATCCTGATATTCTTGCCTCTTGCGACCTAGTTTTTCCAGTAAATCTTCATCAGTAGGTCGACAAATGATTATCGGCAGGCGGGGTTGATTTTCAAGTCTTCTCACTATAGTTTTCTCCTCGTAAGCCTAAAATTACTCTGGTCTTTCTTAATTATCAAGCGTTAGCAGATTGCAAAGAATTCGCAATTGCCAGATAAAGTTCGTGCCACTGTTCTAGTGACAGGGTTTGAGCGCGGGCGATAGGCTCTATGTTGGCTTTTTTGAGAAGGCTAGCGGCAAGTGGTTTGTCGATGTGGTAGCTTGCGGCTAAATTATTGTTAAGCGTCTTGCGTTTTTGGCTGAAGCCGGCTTTGACTAGTCGGAAAAAGTCTTTGGTATCGACGTCGAATAGCAGGTCAGCACGACAGACCAGCTTAACAATTTGTGAATCTACCTTTGGCGCTGGATCAAACAGAGCTGCTTCTACCACTCTGCCTAGGCTAACTTCCCAGTAGAATTGCGCTGTAACTGCTAGTACTGACATCTGGCCCGGATCGGCCGCTAGCCGGCCGGCAACTTCCTTTTGGACCAGCAAGCTAGCGCGAGTTGGCGGATTGCTAGTTTCGCTAATAATTCGAATTAAATTACTGGTCAAATAATATGGAATGTTGGCCACCAGCTTGTAGCCGGCCGGCAAACTAGCAAAGTTAAATCGCAGAATATCGCCGGTGATTACTGCTAACTTATCGCTAGTAATTTTGCTGCTCAAGTCGGCAGCCAGCGCTTCATCCTTTTCAACTGCAATAACTTTTTCAGCTTTTTTAACTAACTCGCTAGTTAGCGATCCCAGCCCCGGACCGATTTCTAAAATTGTATCATCGCTATTGATTTCGGCCGCGTCCAGCATCGCTAGCAAGCTAGCTTTATCATTTAGCCAGTGCTGCCCTAGCGATTTTTTAGCCAGCATGCTACCAGTTATGCGAGTACAGCCAGTGGTTATACGCAGCCTGCCAGCTTCCGTAGCGTAACTCAGCGTAACCAGTCGCCCATCTGAGTTGCGTTACCGGGTTGACCTGCCAGTCGCCGCCGGCGCTTGCCATCTTATACCCGGGCGTAGCTTGGACTAAACCGTAGCCGGCTGAGCCAGAATAGTTGCAGTCAATCGCCCCACCCTGAACCTCGCAAGGATTCCAGCTGCCGCCCTCGTGATCCACAATGTAATTTACATAGCCGTAATCGCTCGGTGAAATGCCCGCAGACTGCATCCAATCCTGATGGCTACCGCTAACTGCTACCATAGCCGTGCCGGTAGCGACAATTTCCTCAACCGGTTCCACGGTCACCACTGTTTGGATGGCCTGGCGGCTAACTTCTACTCCGTTTTTGGTAGTAATTTGGTAGGTAACTTCCTGCTGGCCGGGGCTGCCCTGCTGCCGGACCGCGCTCGTACCGATGCTCAAGTTAGCATCGGAGATGTAGCTGACGGGCATCGGAATCGTTTCGGTATCCGTTTCATATTTGATGCCTTGGTGGGCAACCATCACGCTCATTCCATTAGCCAGCGGCGTCGTGGCTGCCGGCGTCAGCGTATCGCCAGGTTGGAGCACGATGCCCTTCTCCTTCACCAAATCGCCAACCGTTTTGGCGTGGCTGCGGACAACTGCCTCGTGGCCGTAAAGCATCAAATTTACAGGGGTGGCCCTATTTATAACGACTTCTTCGCCGACGGCGTCATTTTGGACCGAATCGGTCACAGGACCTTGGCTTAAATTGTCTTCCGGATAGACGGTTACGCCGGCCTGAGCAGCAATCGTCCGCGGGCTAGCAGCAGCAGAAAAAGTATAAGTCACGTGGCTGCCGTCGACGATTTCAACTGGCTGAGCGCGGTAAATATTTATACGAAATTTACTCTGGTCAATTTTCGTGCTCGGCGCCGGCTCGACAACGTCACCCTGGTGGATTTGAATTCCGAGCTTATTCAATAGCGCACCAACGGTGGGCAACGCCGTCGGAATCGTCCGCTCTTGGTTGTCATAGCTTAAGATTACGATATTGGCGTTAGTTTCGTCGCTAGTTTCAGCCTGGGCTGATCGGTCAATTAATAGGGCGCTGGCAGCCAGGCCGAGTAAAATTAATAATCCAACGATCCCGAGCGTCAGTCGTGGCCGCACCCTAAAGGGTGCCACTAGCATACGCAAGCGAAAGCGTGAGGACCCTACCTGTTTCGGTGTTTCTGGTTGGTTCATATAAAAAGCTTCAGGCGAGATCAATACTTGGTCGCCAAACTCTACCTGTTTTTTAAGCTTCGATTAAAGATTATAGCAGGGCTAGCAAGTTGGTTAAAGTTTTTCCAGGGGTGCAAAGGCAACATTGAGCTTTTTGACACCGCGATTTTTGAAGTAAATCACCGCCGTATCGCCGTCGATTTCGGTCACCTGCCCAGTACCAAATAATTGGTGGCGGACGCCGTCACCCACTTCTAAATCGGGGACATATTTAATTTCACTGTCGTTTTTCTGGCCTAAATCTGACGAGCTAATGCCAGGAGAACCAAAACTGGCGCCAGCGTTTGTTGCTAAATCACCGGAGATCTCCGATAAAAATCTGCTCGGCGGATTATGCTGAACGCCGCCATAAAGCAGCCGGCTGCTGGCACTTATCAGGATTAATTCTTCTTTGGCCCGGGTCATCCCGACGTAGCAAAGCCGCCGCTCCTCTTCCATTTCGCTCGCCTCATATAGCGCCCGAGAATGTGGGAAAATCGTCTCCTCCATCCCGGTCATAAACACGACCGGAAACTCCAGCCCCTTAGCACCATGCAATGTCATCAACGTCACCGCGTCGCCGTTAAAATCGGCGCCGTCCAGATCGCTGACTAGCGCCACTTCCTCTAAGAAGCTAGCCAGATTGGCATCCCGATATTCTTCCGCCACGCTGAGTAATTCTTTGACGTTTTCCTGCTTGCTTTCGCCCTGGATCGAGCCGTCGTCGAGGTATTTTAAGTAATCAATCCGCCGTAGCAGCGTGTCGATCAAACCGTGGACGTTAGTCTCGCTAGCCAGTTCGCGTAGGCGCAAAAGTGTTTCACCGAACGCCGCTAGCACCTGGCGGGCTTTTGGTGTAATCGCTTGGCAACTCTGAGCGTTAGCTAGCGCTTTTTCGAGCGTCAAACCGTTAGCACCGCGCCAATCATTAAACTTAGCTAAGCTGACATTGCCGAGGCCCCTAGCCGGCACATTGATGATGCGGTTAAAACTAATTTGATCTTCCGGCTGATAGATTAGCCTCAGATAAGCCAGGACATCTTTAATCTCGGCGCGGTCGTAGAACCTGGTGCCGCCGACAATCCGATACGGCACGGCATAGCGCGCGAAAGTCTCCTCGATTGAGCGGCTCTGGGCGTTGGTCCGATAAAGCACAGCGTAGTCTCGGTAATTTCTAGCACCAGCGTCGACGGCATTCTTAACTTCGGCAATGATGGTTTCGGCTTCAACCCGCTCATTGCTAACCGTCAACAACTGGACCGGTCTACCGCCCTTTTTAGCCGTCCAGAGTTTTTTATCAGAGCGCTGCACATTCTTTAAAATTACACTGTTGGCGGCCTCTAGTATAGCGTTCGTGCTCCGATAATTTTGCTCTAGCTTAATAACTTGGCAGCCCGGATAATCTTTTTCGAAGTTTAAAATATTGCGAAAGTCAGCGCCGCGCCAGCTGTAAACCGATTGCCAATCGTCACCTACCACAGCAACGTTCGGCCCCAAGGCCGTGCTAGCCTGCTGTCCGGCGGAGCCGACCACTCCGCTAGCACTCTCGGTGGATTGCGGCGTTGCCGACTCCAGTGCTCCTTCACCGTATCGCTTATACGACTCAGTCCGCGCTTCGCCGGCGCCTTGCACTCCACTCGAGCCTTGCGCCCGAATTGGTTTCGGATTTGCAAGCAACTTTATCAACTGATACTGGGCCTGATTGGTGTCCTGGTACTCATCGACCAAGATGTATTTGAACTGATTTTGCCACTTTTTTCTAATTTCCGGCTGATTTTTCAAGAGGTCGACGGTTTTGTTAACGAGGTCGTCAAAGTCCAGCGCGCTGGCTTCATGCAGGAATTTTTCATACAACGGATAAACCTTGGCGGCCGCTTCCTGAGCTGGCCCGCTAGCGACGCTGGCATAGTCGCCTGGGCTTAGCATTTCGTTTTTGGCACTAGAAATTAAACCCGCTAGCCGCCTAGCAGGGAAGGTTTTTTCATCGAGCATTAGCTGCTTACTGGCTTGCTTAACGGCGCTAGCGCGGTCGGCCTCATCAAAAATTACGAAAGTCCGCGGAATATTCAGGGCTTCGCCGTCCTGGCGTAAAATCCGGACGCAGATGCTGTGAAATGTCCCCATAAACGGCATAAAACTGCGGTTATCGGGATTCTGCCCTAGCAATTTAGCGATGCGCTCACGCATTTCGCGGGCGGCTTTATTGGTAAAAGTTACGGCTAGGATTTGCGCTGGCGTGGCTAGCCCGCTCGCGATGATGTAGGCAATCCGGTGAGTCAGTGTCTTGGTCTTGCCCGAGCCGGCACCAGCCTGAATTAACAGCGGCCCTTCGGTCGTTTCGACCGCGCGTCTTTGCTCCGGGTTCAAACCCGCTAGTAAGTCATTTTGCACTAATTAATTGTATCAACTAGTGATGGAAGAAATGCGTGTGATAAGTGAAACTGCTGGATTTGAGCACGCCCGAATCGTACAGCAAATCGACCGCGACAATGGCTAGCAGAATAATTATAAGGACTGCCAGCAGCCGGCGATCGTGACGCTTTCGGACTTGGTTAATCGGTACAAAGTATTTGCCGGATTGGGCTAGCTCGTCGAGCTCAGCCTGGCGCTTAGCCTCCGCCTCTAATTCAGCTTCATTATCGGCTTCTGATTTTTTCTCGGCTGGTTTCTGCTCGCTCGATTGGCTTTCGTCGCTGTTGCTGTCGGTTGAATCACTAGCGTCATCTTCAGTTTTTTCCTCTGAAGATTCAGTCTTGGTCTCGGCTGCGCTCGTATCAGCTTTCTTATTATCAGTGTTATCACCCGCTTGGCTAGCGTCCTCAGCTTTTTCGTCGGTTTTTTCGTCAGCTTTGTCCTCGCTGACTCTAGCGCCGAGCACGGTTTTACTTTTGGCATTTCTAGCTTCCAGCTTTGAAACTAATTCGCTGGCAGTTGGCCCCGATTTATCATCAGCGGCAGTAGTATCAGCTTCACTGGAATCTTCTTTATCATTCGCGCTTAAAGGCATAATTTTGCGCTCGTGATGTGCGACTAGCGGCGGCGTGCTAGCAGTTTCGTTGGCCTCGCTCGCCACCATAGGGTCCTGGGCTAGAGGACGATTGTTGACGATAATCGGTCGGCTGGACGCGCTGGCTTTGACCTCATCGGGCGCTTTCACATCTATAACTTTCTTGGTAGATTTTCTTGGTTTATCTGCCATCTTAGCCTGCCCTAGTTTGAAGTCGATAAGCCGCAGCCACGATGCCAGCAAACTTGTCAGCCGAGAGGCTGGCGCCACCAACCAAACAGCCATTGCAACCGTCAAGTTCTAAATAGCCACCGGCGGTTTGGTCGTCGACGCTGCCGCCGTATAAGATCGTGATATTGTTAGCAGATTTAGCGCCGTAAAGTTCTTCGACTTGTTTACGCACATAATCTAGCTCGATCTTGATGGTACTGGGCTTGGCTAGCTCGCCGCCAAAAGTGCTAATCGCCCAGACTGGTTCGTAGGCGATAACGATTTTTTCGATTTCACTCGACGTTAAATCAGATACGGCTGTCGTGACTTGGTCGTGAAGGACTTGCTTGGTTTCCCCTTCATCGCGCTCGTGCTTATTTTCGCCGACACAAAGAATCGGTGTAATGCCGTTTCGTACAGCCGCCTTAACCTTATCGCGGACGGTCTCGAGTGACTCGTTAAAATAAATCCGCCGCTCGCTGTGGCCAACAATGCAGTAATCAGCGATGTTCCTGAGCATTGCGAAGCTGATTTCCCCGGTGTAGGCACCCTCGTCTTTGAAATATGCATTCTGCGCCGCTAGCTTAAACTGGCGGTGGTCCAGCTCTAAGGATAGCGGTTGCAGCGCCAGCAACGTCGGCGCCAGCACGACTTCGATATCGCGGTGGACCTTAATCTTACGCGCTAGCTGATGCGCTAGTAAACTGGATTCGTGCACGTTGTTGTGCATTTTCCAGTTAGCGGCAATCATAATCTTTTTCATAGTTCTCGTGGTAATTTTATCACTTATTCTCTAGCGCCTCGATGCCTGGTAATTTTTTGCCAGCCATTAACTCTAGCGACGCACCGCCGCCGGTGCTGACGTGATTGAAGCTCTCGACTAGCTTTCTTTCTTCAATATAGCCTACGGTGTCACCGCCGCCGATCACGGAAAACGGCCGATGACCAAACTCGCCGAGCAGGGCTTCAATGACAGTTTCGGTACCGTGAGCGTAAGGTCCGATCGGGCCGCGTAGAGACTCAGTCTCGGTCACGCCAAGCGTGCCATTCCAGATAGCGGTTTCGACTAGTTGCAAAGCGCCGGCGATGAAACTGGCACTGAACGGACCAATATCCAGGATTTTTTCGTGGGCGTGGACTTGGCCGCTAGCCGCTGGCGGCCGCTTCGGATAATTTTCAATCGCGGCGATGACGTGGGCACTAAAATCGACAATCCTGGTCGGCGCCTTCTCGTCAATTCTGCTCGCAACGACAGCGTCCTGCGGCAAATAAAACACGAAATCGCGCTTTTTCGTTTCTTGCTCGGCTAGCTCCCTAATGTGCTTCGCTAGCGTCAGATCGGCCTTGTCGATTAGGCTTTCGGCGACATCGATACCCTCGCTGGCGAGAAACGTATTAGCCATCGCTCCGCCAACGGCTACGAAGTCAGCCTTGGCGATAAACTTCTCGATTAATTCCAATTTATCGGCGATTTTAGCGCCACCGATAACGGCCGCCAGCGGCCGCTTTGGCTTTTCCATAGCGTTTGTAATTGTGTCGACTTCGGTCTCTAGTAGGAATCCGGCGACACTCGGCAGATGGTACGTAATCGCGTCAGTGCTGGCGTGCTTGCGGTGCACCACGCCGAAGCCATCCTGGACAAAAACCTCCGCTAGTGCGGCTAGCTTTTTGGCAAAGCCATCGTCATCGGCCTCTTCTTCTGGGTGAAAGCGTAGATTTTCTAGCAGTAAAACCTGCGCCGCCTTCATCGAACTCGCAGCTTTTTCGGCCGCCGGACCGACGCAGTCCGACGCAAATTCGACTTGATGATCCAGTAACTGCTGCAGCCTTTTGGCGACCGGAAACAGGCTAAATTCCGGATTCGGCTGACCATCCGGCCGACCAAGGTGTGAGCAAATAATAACCTTGCAATGTTGTTCTAGTAGGTATTTGACGGTCGGCAATGATTTCTTAATTCTATAATCGTCGGTGATTTTGCCATCCAAGAGCGGGACATTATAGTCTGCACGCACTAGCACCGTCTTGCCCTTCAGCTCGATATCTTTGACGGTTTTTTTATTGAAACTCATAGCCCACCATAAGTTATGTTAGCTTTAGTTTATAACTTCTAGTGCTTAACTACAAACCAGGGCGAAAGGGCGCAAATTACTTAAGCTAATTGGCGTGTTAGTGATTTATCTAACATACTTAATGAAAGTTTGGTTGTAGAGTTTCTAGCATAGTCAATTCATCTTTGGGGAGAAAATGGAGCGCCCGACCTATCAGCAAGCGTGGTTGCAAACAGTGGCTTACCGCGGTATTCGCGACGTCGTTGGCAGCGCACTAAAAGCTCACGGCATCAATACGGCACAATGGATTATTCTCGGCTTGCTTGGGGGCGGCTCGGAGCGGCTACGCATCACCGATCTGGCGCGACAGCTCCGGGTGGAAGATCCGCTGGTGACTAACCTCGTGAGGGCGCTAGTCACGGCTGAGCTAGTCAAATCATCGCCGCATCGGCGCGATAAACGTGCCCGAGTGTTGGAATTAACGACGAAGGGCAAGAAATTAATCGAGAATGTCGAGCCCAAACTAGCCAAAGCGCTAGCGCCGGTTGAGGCCTGTGCCAGCCCAGCGGATTGGGAAACATACTTCGCCGTCTTGGAAGATATAATCGCGGCCACCGCCGATTAAGTACAACTGGTGACGAGATTCTTAGCCAGTTAGCGGCTTAACTTCAACATTATAAATATATGGCTTTTCTTCCGTCGCCAGTACATCACTTGGCACCATAGTTACAATTTCACGCTGCTTCCCGCTTGAGTCAGGTATATGATGGTTAATCATTTTTTCAGGTTCAATATACTCAGATGCATATAAAACACAATGGATTGGGTCTTGCCACTTAATTTCAATCATGCTCTTATTATACTACCTCAGTTGCCGGTTATAGTAGCCAGGGCAAAATGGTGATCTCACCGGGAATCGAACCCGGATTGCCAGGATGAAAACCTGGTGTCCTAACCGTTAGACGATGAGACCTCTTAGCACGGGCGGATCGCTAAAGAATTGTAGCATAACAGAGGCGAATACAAAAAATCCCCTAGCCACCTCGCTGGGGGATTTTTCTTGTCAAATTATTTTGGTTTTTCGAGCGGTCAGTCAGTGCTCTTTTAATGGGACTATGTTGACCATAGCACATATTGGCCAGTTTGACCACCCTTTTTCCACAGGTTTTTAGCGATTGTAGCGTCGGCGGCGGTAAAGTAAGTGGCCGATAGTGCCGAGACCACTCGTACCAGCGAACAGACCAACTAGACCAGCTGGACCGGTGCTAGGCAGAACTGTCGGTGGAGTTACTGGAGGCGTAACAATCGGAGGCGTGCTGGGCGTAATCGTAACGCTGCCTTGGCAGGCGCTGCTAGTAGGAACTACCCACTGCTTGCTGCCGTTAGCGTACTGAACCTCGACGTAAGCCGTGATTACATACTTGCCAGCTTGAGCGTAAGTGTGAGTTGCGCTCTGCTGATAGACAACAGTGTGGTCGCCGAAGTCGATCTTGTAGCCGACAATTGTAGCGTTGCTAGTTTCACCGGTAACACTGACTGAGACGCTGCCGTTCTTGTTAACCTCGATAGCAGCCTCTTTACAGACGCCAGTCGAAGGCACTTCAACTTTGTGAACAACTACTTCATAGACAACGGCTACGCGGTAGTTCCAGCAGCCCCACTCGTCACCACTGCCGAAGGTTGGATCACCGATTTTGGTAGTGCCATTTACAGCGCTATCGCTCAGGCTCTTGTAGCCGTAAGACTGGGCATAGATTTTAACTGTGCTCGGCACCAAGCTCAGCTGGATTGGCTGGCCGCTGCAGTTCAATGTAGCCGTGTCGCTAACAGTAGCGGCATTGCTGGCACTGATAGTGCTACCGAAAGTAAAGCTGCTAGCAGTCTTGCCAAGTGGCGCGCTCATCGCGAGCTGAACATCGTGGGCGACGGCTGAGCCGCTGCCATTGTTGTTGTACTCAGGCTCAGCGTCGTTGTGAATGTAGGTGTGGACATCGAATTCCGCACCATCTGTGCAGGCCGAGGTAATCGTGTCTGCGTAAGCAGCATTATTGCTGGTGCTGGTGTCATCACCAGTGCTAGGACGGATGCGGACAAAGTCGCGCTCGTCACCGTAGCCCGGTACGCCACAGATGTTGTTGAAGACTGGCGTCTGGCTGGTTGGGAAGCCGTTAGCGTTGTACTGATAGCAGCTGGCCGCCTGGGCGGTGCTGCCGAGACCGAAGACCAACGTGGCACCAAAAACTAGGGCGGCGGCTCCGGTAGCGACTGATTTAATTAAATTCTTCATAGCTTAATCTCCTTAACTTCTTTCCTTAATGGGCGCGCTGTTTACGGCTACTAAACTTGCGCCTGGTAACCTCTGCGCCTAGACCAATCACACTTAGCAGGCCGACAGCTTCAGCAACACCGACTAGTTCACCATTGCCGGTTGCTGAGCTCTTCTCGGCCTTGACGTTAAAGCCGGCTGGGCTTGAACAAACTTCACCAAGGTTCGGGTCACAGCTGTTACCTGGACCGCTTTGTGGTGGTTTGAGCGGAGTTGATGGAGGAACTGAGTGAGTTGATGGAGGAACTGAGTGAGTTGATGGAGGAACTGAGTGAGTTGATGGAGGAACTGAGTGAGTTGATGGAGGAACTGAGTGAGTTGATGGAGGAACTGAGTGAGTTGATGGAGGAACTG
>JARIHJ010000065.1 GCA_029288335.1 Candidatus Saccharimonadota bacterium | reverse complement strand
CATTTATAAAATCAAAATAATCTTTAACGCCTGTTATTTCGAATATTGCTTTTATAGACGGCTTAGTAACAAATAGGCTCAGCACCTTTTGACTTTCTTGAGCCTGGCGATTGGCGCCCATCAATGCCCCTAGAGTCGTAGCATCAATGAACCGAGTGTTTGACAAATCAATAATTAGCCTCCGACAGTCCTCATCCTCGAGAGTTCCGGATAATAATGCGCTAAAAGCGGGGCTATTATAGGCGTCAAGCTCTGTGCCCGTGCCGGTACTAATGAGATGATAGTCGGCGCGCTGCTCTACCCTAAAATCAAACCTGTCGCTAGAACCAGATTCATGTTGACCTGCTCCTGCCATAGTTAACAAAATACTAGGAATCTAATTTTTGTCAATCTAGTCAATCCAAACTTAGCAAGCACTAGCAAGTTGCTTTTTATAAGAATATCTATTGCCGGGAGTTGGGACGCTGGACTTGATGGCGACGCGAATCTCGACTAACTTTTGCTACCGTTGAGGCTAAATTCCAGGCCATTCTAACCCCAGAGCCAGAACTACTACCTTAAAAATTATCACTAAACCACGTGTTGTAATCACAAGAAAAACCTAGGTGAATAAGCGCCTTGTCAGATTGGTAGTTGTAATCTACTGAGCAGACTTTCTGTGTTTTATTTTCCCTGTAGTATAGATAACCGAAAGGTAGATTATCTTTATCGACAATGGCCTTTGGAAGATTACTTTTCGAATTAAAAAGATCCGTACCGTCAACAACGCTGGCATATTTTGTCAGAGCTTCATAAGCGCTATTGGCAGTGTTTGCTGTAATCTCAGAGCTGAGAGCAATACCACAAACCTTTGCGTTGGGACCAAATTCCGTGTATGCGGACCCGCATCCTCGGCTCTGATTCGACTGGATACCGCTTCGTTTCAGGCTGGCTTGAAGCTCATCTATGCTGGAGTCAAGCTGGTGGTGCAGACGAGCTGAACTGTACGCCATATAAGCCAAAAAAAGTCCTCCACCTAAGAAAAGTATGGCAATTACGAGCTCGATAATACCTCTGTGCGAATAATGTTTATGTCTAAATGTCAGCATTAATGCTTCCTAGCATAACGCATAAGTATCAAAACCATAAGAATTATCGCTGTTAATAGTGCGCCCACAATAGGCCAAAAGTTCAGCGAGACACTAGCCCCTGGCTTTCGGCTCGTCGTTATATTTTGTTTAGCTTCATTTGCGCTCGAGCTATCATTACTAGAATCGCTAGAAAATGTCACAATATTGGGCCCTTCACTATCCATTGTGTTAGTTGAAATGCTGGGTACCGATACAGCATCTTCAATATTAGAAGCGCCCGGAGCAGTACCATCCGAATTTTTGGACTGTCCTGCCGGTGCATCTTGGTCGGTCACGTAAATGGTCTGAGTTATTTCGTGCATTCTGCTATCTACACCCATAGCGTAAAAATTTAAGACGTGGAATCCAACGGGGGTATCGGCAGGTATCGTTATCGTGCCCGAGAAATTGCCGGCATCATCAGTCGTAAGTGTACCTAGATTTATAGGATCAGAGTGAAGCTCGATTCGAACACTAGAGTTTGGCATGAGTTGAGTTGACGGATCTGTACCAGAAGTGTACGAAACCTGGGTGGCACCAGAACGATAGACGTATTGATTAGTGGTAACGTCTAGATAGACAACCTCATAGGTAGGCCTGTTGGACTTCTTGACCTGCAAAATTTCCAAGCTTGGATCGGCCAGTGGGTTCAAAATGGTGTCATTAGTGTGCGGCATAGGCTTTGTGAAATCGTTTGTGGCTTGCTCGATCCGTCTAGCCAGCAATTCGTGACCATAGACTGTCGGATGGAAACTGCCATTAGACAATATGACGTGCGAATCATGTCCAAATGTAAAACCGTTAACTGCCTTTTCGCCGGCCTCACACAATCTGTGCCCATCGAAAACGTTACCGTCATCGACGTAACCGACTCCGGCTTTTTCGGCAGCTAGCTGGATAACTGAATTCAGATAATCTTCGAGGTCGTTGGCGAAAGTGGTCTCGGCCTGGTTAAGAAAAACGTTGTCGCCACACTCATTACCGCTAGCATTTGGTTTGACTATTGAAGGATAGCCTATTACATAAATTCTGGCATCTGGGACTGTAGACTGTTTGATTGAAGCGTAAAGATTGACCAGCTTATCGAACTGATTATTAATAAGCTCAACTAGCTCTAGCCTGTCTTCGTAGCTTTTATAGCAAGTCCCTGACCCCAATAAGCATCGCTCGAGTATATCCTTAAAGCTAATGTCATTGCCGCTAATAGAAATTGTTACTATGCTTGGACTACTATCTTTTACAAAATCCGTTTGGGCATAATATCCAGGCAGCCAACTCCCCAGTGAGTTACCTTGCACATCTTTTAGATACTGATTCGTTCTATAGGTGCTAGTAAGGCTGGTGTCGAAGGTGCCATTGCCCGCAAGGTTCAATATTTTGGCTCCCGAGCAGGCAACGGAATGTGTCGAATCCAGCTGTAAATCTTTTCCGATTAGAAACGGATATGAATTCTTAGCGAGGTGGCACATATTGACACCATGAATGTCTGTCTCCGGGTAAAAATTATCGTTGCCCTCCCCCTCACCGGAAGCGTACGAGTCACCCAAAGCAATATAATTCATGCTCGCAGTATTTGGCGCCCGAAATAGGTATTCACAGTGATTGAAAAGACTCGAGACTCCAGATGGACACGGTCCGTAAGTCCCAAGCAAACCCTCCTCATAAAAACGCGGCAGCCAGCTCGCATCAACTTCTCCCTGGGTAAAATCATCTAGTGGTATACCCAGAAACCCTGTATTGCACTCCTCTCCTCCAGCAATAACCGCCGCCACGTCAGTCGCGCAGTTATCCAAATCAATCACTCTCACCGGCTTTCCGAAAATCCCCACCGCCAGATAGCGGCCGCCATTCGATACTGTTGTAGTAGCAAAATCCTGGTCGTCTTCGGCTATCGAAGCAGACTCCACCGTGATAGCACGAGCTTTGAACGTATTCAGATTTACTACCGCCACATAGCCCTGATTCTCCCAAATTGACATCCACCGCCCGTCATTCGAGTAGCCGATTTGGCTAGCTATCAGATTATCGTCCACTTGCCATGGCGAACCATCAGGCGTTATGAAAGAATGCTCGGCCGGCTTAGCCCAAGAATAAAACGGCACGTCCCACTCCGGATCAGTCGGTACCATCTCACCGTCACTAGCCGTGCGGAAATTTACATAATATGTCGCGTAATCCCCCGACGGGTTAGTTATTTCGGCGAATACATCGGGGTTAGGTGTCGGTAGTAGTCGTGATTCGGTCTGATTAACCAGACCCACGTAAGGTTGCCCCTTCGGCTTAACAAACGAACCGCCTCGCTCGATAAGGCCAAGCGTAGTGTCATACCAGCAGCCAGCGTAGCTACCCATTCCTGAATTTTCGGGACCGAGCGACAAGGTCTTCTGCTCGCAGGTCTGATTGCCAGTGACGCCTTCGTGCTCGCGCAGAAAATTATTGTACTGATAGTCGGTAATTGTCGTACCGTTGCTGACAGTAATCGGCTTAGATATATCACCCCAAGTTTTCTGATCGGCCGCCAGCGTTGGCTTCGCAATCAAATAAACCTGCGCGCTCGAGAGAATCACGATCATACAGATCGATAGCTGCACCACCCGTCTTATGTTCAAAGACGTTCGTTTCATACTACTTTCCAAAAAGGTTCAGTAGTTTATAACTTATTCTGAGCTGCGATGCAAGCCCGTTTATTTGCTACTCGTCAGTTTCTGTCGCTGGGGAGGGGGAATTTGAGGGCGCTCAATTTGACGGCTTCGCGAATTTCGGCTAGCTTGGCTTGATCATCCTTGGCGTCGATGGCTAGCTTCATCCATTCGGCGATGGTTTTCATATCTGATTCTTTCAGGCCGCGAGTGGTAATGGCTGGCGTGCCTAGACGAATACCGCTCGGCGCAAATCTGGGCAACGGATCATCAGCGACAGCGTTTTTATTGAGCGTCAGGCCGATTTTGTCGAGCGTTTCTTCGACGATTTTGCCGTCTAGACCGAAACTTTTATGCACATCCGCCAGAATTAAGTGGTTATCCGTGCCGCCGGTGATTAGGTCAAAACCCCTCACCTTCATTTCGGCCGCGAGCGCCTGGGCGTTAACCAGAATTTGCTGAGCATACACTTTAAATTCCGGCTGCAAGGCTTCGTAAAAGGCGACGGCCTTGGCGGCGATGATGTGCATATGCGGACCGCCCTGCATACCGGGGAAAACGGCGCGGTCGATCAGCGTCGGTATGTTGGCAATGGTCTTTTCAGGCGCTTTCAGCGGATTGCCGACGTGACCCTTGGATAAAATCAAGCCGCCGCGCGGACCGCGCAGAGTTTTATGCGTCGTTGTCGTGATGATGTGGAAGCCGTAGTCGAACGGGTTCTTGGCGACGCCAGCGGCGATTAAGCCGGCGATGTGGGCCATATCAGCCATCAGTAGCGCGTTGACCTCTCGACCGATTTCAGCGAATTTGGCGTAGTCCAGCTCCCTCGGATAAGCGCTAAATCCGGCTAGGATAATTTTCGGCTTGTATTTCAAAGCTTTGGCGCGTAATTCCTCGTAGTCAATTTCGCCAGTCTCAATATTTTTCATTCCGTAGCGGACAAAATTGTAAAGATGCGCGCTCCTAGTCACCGGCGCGCCGTGGGTCAGATGGCCGCCGTGACTGAGTTCCATCGCGAGCACCGTGTCGCCGGGCTCGAGCCAAGCGCTGTAAACCGCTTCATTAGCCGGCGCTCCACTGTGCGGCTGGACGTTGGCGTGGTCGGCCTTAAACAGCTTCTTGGCCCGGTCTATCGCCAGCTGCTCGACTTGGTCGGTAAACTCCTGGCCGCCGTAGTAGCGCTTGCCCGGGTAGCCCTCGCTGTATTTATTGGTAAACACGCTGCCCATCGCCGCGAGCACTTGCTTAGACACATAATTTTCGCTCGGGATCAGCTCCAAACCCTCGCGCTGGCGCTGGGTCTCTTCCTCAATTAATCGCTGAACTTCCTCGTCAATCATCAGTATAACTATAACACCGCTAGCGGCTAGACTAGCTTGGCTAAGGTGGTGAGTACGCTAGCAACTGAGCTAGACACATCGCCAGCACCGTCGACGGGCACAGTTTTGTAGCCTATCGCACTAGCACTTGTCCAGTCGCGGACGAACCCTGCTAACGTGGTTTGCGACGGACCATGACCGCCAGCAGCTTTTCTAGTAGCAATGCGCTCACTAGCCACGAAAGGATCGATCATTACTTCGACAACCAGTATCGTCAACGATTTATTACTAGCGCTGGCGCGATCGATTAGCCGACTAATCATTTTCTGCAAAATCGTGAGGTCGGTAAATGGCTGGTTCCAGATAATGATTTTACCGGCGTCAATGGCATCGTAGGCCTGCTGGCGGAGAAATCTGTAGGCGTGTAACTTCGGGTCGATGCCCTCATCTGTTAATTTCTTAACGTGTTCTAGATATTTTTTGCTAGTATAATCGGTCGCATCCGGGTCGAGCGTGACCACATCGCTAGCGTCTAGCGTCTCGGCTAGTCGGCTAGCTAGATACGATTTACCACTGCCAGGCAAACCGCGGATTACAATTAAAACTGGATTTTTCGGATTTAAAATAGTCATTTTCTGCCTTAAAGCGTGCTAAACTTAGCTCTAGCGATTATATAACAGACACCTACTAGATACTCGATGCTAGACATCCACCACATCACCCATAATGTCACGCTAATCCTGCTGATGGCGCTGTTTTCGTTCTTTTTAAGTATGCTGATCACGCCGGCTTATACATATTTCGCCTATAAGCACCACTGGTGGAAAAAGAAAAAGCGCACCGTCTCGGTCAGCGGTGAGGCGGCGAGCGTCGTCAGTAAGCTGAGGATTCAGCGAACAATTCCGATGATGGGGGGACTTATCGCTGTTATAGCCGTGAGCTTGACGACATTTTTGTTTAATTTAAGCCGCAACCAGACCTGGCTGCTATTGGCCGCGCTAATAGGCGGCGGGCTGGTCGGCCTGCTCGATGACATTATAAATATCCGTGGCACCGGCGGAGCCAAGGGTGGGCTGCGCGCCACCGTCAAGTTAGCCCTAACTATCCTCGTAGCGGCAGTCACCGCCTGGTTCTTCTTCTATAAGCTCGGCTTCACCTCGATCCATATCCCATTTAGCCGTGACATTGACCTCGGCTGGATAATGATCCCGATATTTATGCTGGTGGTCGTCAGCACCGGCAACGCCGTTAATATTAGCGACGGTCTGGATGGGCTCGCCGGCGGGCTGCTTATCAGTGCCTTTGGGGCGTTTGGCGTGATCGCCCTACTCCAAGGTAATTTCGGCATTGCCGGCTTCTGCTTCACCGTGGTCGGGACGCTACTGTCCTACGTTTGGTTTAATATTCCGCCGGCGCGATTCGTGATGGGCGACGTCGGCAGCTTCGCGCTCGGCACGTCACTCGGCGTGGTCGCAATGCTAACTAACACCGTTTTGCTATTAATATTAATCGGCCTGGTGTTTGTGCTTGAGGCTGGCTCGAGCTTGTTGCAAATTTTCAGCAAAAAAGTTCTTCATAAACGAGTCTTCATCGCGGCGCCGATCCACCACCACTTTGAGGCCAAAGATTGGCCGAAGACTAAAGTCACGATGCGTTTCTGGGTAATTGGCCAAGCCTGCGCCGTGCTCGGCGTCGTGATCGCCATCTTGGGTGGCTTCATTTAGTGGTCAATTTATCAACAAGCCTTGCAATAATATATCTTATTTGATATAATAATTAACGATATGCCAACAACAAATCAAAAAATCGGCAACTTTATTGCAGAAATCCGCCAGGACCGCGGACTAACTCAGGCTCAACTAGCCGATCGGCTTAGCACCAGTCAGTCAGCTATAAACCGGATCGAGCGCGGCAAGCAGAACCTCAGCCTCGAGACGCTAGGCCGGATCAGCGACGCGCTCAATCATCAGCTGCTAGCCTTGAGTGACGAATCGGTAACGAACTTGCGCATTCACGGCGGCCAGCAATTACAAGGAAAAACCACCCTAAAAGCGAGTAAAAATGCCGCAGTCGCCCTGCTCTGCGCTAGTTTGTTAAACCACGGCGTGACTAGATTTAAAAATTTTCCCAAAATTGAAGAAGTCTACCGGATTATCGAAGTGCTGGAATCGATTGGCGTTAATGCCAAGTGGGATGGCAGCGACCTAGAGCTTCGCCGGCCCGGCAAGCTAAAGCTCGACGATATCAACGATGAATCGGCCAGAAAAACTCGCTCGGTAATTATGCTGCTGGGGCCGCTGATGCACGAGCTAGCCAACTTTAAAATTCCTTATGCCGGCGGCTGCGAGCTGGGTAAGCGCAGTGTCGAGCCGCACCTATTTGCCCTGGAAGAATTCGGGGTTAACATTATCGCGACTCGCGGCAACTACCACGTCTCATCCAAGCCAAAAGCTCCAGGCGAACTGACTCTCAGCGAACAAGGCAACACAGTTACCAACAACGTCTTAATGGCAGCCGCACTGACACCGTCGACCACCAAAGTTTACGGTGCTAGCGGCGATTATATGACCCAAGATTTAGCCTATTTCCTGCAAAAGCTAGGCGTAAAAATTAGCGGTATTGGTACGCCATTCTTGACGATTACCGGCGTGAAAAAAATTAAGCGGAACGTCACCTATACACCGACGGAAGACCCGATCGAGGCCATGTTCTTCATCGCATCGGCAGTCGTGACTAATTCGAAAATCACCATTGAACGTGTCCCGATCCGCTGGCTCGGCCTAGAGCTGCTCAAGCTCAAGCAAATGGGTCTTACTATTACACGAACTAAGCCCTATCTTGCGGCCAACGGCCAGACCGAGCTAGCCGATATTACCATTGAAAAGCATGGCGAGCTGACGGCACTAGCCGATAAGCTTCACCCCAATTTATGGCCAGGCATAAACCCAGATAGCCTGCCCTATATGGTGATAATCGCTGCCTGCTGCCGTGGCCGCACGCTGATCCACGACTGGATTTTTGAAAATCGTGCGATTTATTACACCGAGTTAACCAAGATCGGTGCGAATATCGAACTGGCCGATCCGCACCGCGTCTTCGTCACTGGACCGACCAAGTGGCGCGCTGCTGATTTGACGACGCCGCCGGCATTGAGGCCAGCCTCCCTGTTAATTATCGGTATGTTGGCCGCCGACGGCACGAGTACGCTGCGTAATGTTTACACTATCCGCCGCGGTTACGAGGACCTGGCTAACCGCCTCAACAAGCTCGGTGCTAACATTCAAGTCCTAAGCGCCATAGACTGAGATATAATTAGGGGTGGCTCAATTTCGAAGCGGGATTCGTATAACGGTTAATATGCAAGTTTTCCAAACTTGAGACGAGGTTTCGACTACCTCATCCCGCACCACATAGATTTTTGAATTTTATCATTGACTTAGCCGCACATCCGTACGATAATACGGGCTATGACTAGAGTTATTGGCGAAGGTAAAGCGCTACAGCTGGCTGACCTGGTTAGCTTATTAGCCGACGCTAACAGATTGCGGATTCTATTCGCACTGTTTGAATTTGGCCAGCTTGGCGTCAGTGAACTAGCTAGCAAATTAGCGATTAGTGATGACGCCGCTAGCTATGGATTGAAGATTCTTCGCAGCGCTAAGTTAGTCGAATTTACCAAGGTCGGCCGCAGCGCCAGTTACCGGCTAGCCGACAATTTCCCAAAAGATTTGCTGGAGCATTGCTTGCAGCAGCTTCTGAAATTATCGGAAGAGCGGAAATGAAGCTCGATTCGCGAACTATGGCCGCTATTACGCATACCCGGCATTGCTTGACGGGCTGCGGGATCGGCGAAATTATCGGAATGGCAATCGCTAGCGCGTTTTTGCTAGGCAAGCCGAGCCGGACGGCGCTAGCGGTAGCGCTAGCATTTCTATTCGGCTACGGCCTGACTTTCTGGGGAGCTAGGAAGGGCGGTGCTAGCCCCAGAGACGCCCTCAAGACCGCGCTCGCTGTCGACACGATTTCGATAATCTCGATGGAAATCATCGACAATGTCATAGAATACCTGGTGCCAGGCGCGATGAGTGCTAGAATTTATGACCTAGTTTTCTGGTGGAGCCTAGCCCTGTCGCTAGCCATCGCTTTTATCCTGACCATCCCCGTCAACCGCTTCGTGATGGCTCGAGGCATCGGCCATAACCATCATCACTAATCAGTTATAATCTAATTAGGCTGGTCTGTGCGTACGGATGACGAGCCCCGATAGCTCAGCTGGATAGAGCAGAGGACTTCTAAGCCTAAGGTCGTAGGTTCGAATCCTACTCGGGGCGCCATTAACTGCTATACTGACGGTTAAATGAATGCTAATCTAGCACTCCTATTCGGTATTCTGGCCGCCGGTTTGTTCATCTATATGACTATTTGGTTCGGCTTCGCCTACTACATCAAGCGGGTCGATGCCATCGATAGTGCCTGGGGACTGGGCTTCGTTTATGTTGCGGTTATTGCACTATTTTCGATCGCTAATTTTCATTGGTTCCAGCTTTTGGCCCTGATCCTGACAATAATTTGGGGGGTCCGGCTCACGGCGCACATTACGCTTAGGAATGTTAAAAAAGCTGAGGATTCCCGCTACCAAGCCTATCGTGAAAAATGGGGCAAAGATTTTTGGCCAAACATTTACCCTAGAATTTTCCTGCTTCAGGGACTGCTAATCCTCGCTATTAGCACACCAGTAATAGCTGTGCTGGGTAGTATACAGAGTAATTTTAATGGGCTAGCCATCGCTGGCTTCGTTGTCTGGGCTAGCGGCATCTTAACCGAGGCTGCTGCCGACTGGCAACTTAGACAATTCTTAAAAAAGCTCAAAAGCGAGAGCGAAATTATGCAGTCCGGCCTCTGGCGCTACTCACGCCACCCGAATTACTTCGGAGAGTCAGCTACTTGGCTAGGCGCAGCTCTAGTCGCTGCCAGCATCGGCCGTTGGTGGGGTTTCATCGGCTTTTTGGTTATAACGATTCTGGTTACTAAAGTTTCTGGAATCCCCTTACTCGAAAAGCATTACAAAAATAATAAAGCCTACCGGGGCTACGTCAAGCGCACGTCAATTTTCATCCCTTTGCCGCCCAAAAAAGTTGTAAACTAGCTAGATTTTAGGTATAATCACCCCCGTTACAGCCAGCGAAAGCTGTCAAGCTTTCGCTACAAAATTCCAATCCAAGGAGCATAAAGCGACTGAATGGAATTTTGAGAGGACTACGTGGCGGAAGTAGCTCAGCTGGTTAGAGCGTCGGGTTGTGGTCCCGAAGGCCGTGGGTTCGATCCCCATCTTTCGCCCCAAGAATAATTCTTCGATAATAAATGGTCGGGGATACTGGATTATCGGCTAAAGCCTCCTCCGTTCAGCCATGCTCGGAGCTAGCTCCTGCGCGTGGCTTTACTCCACGACCCTAGCGACTACGATATTTTTATTACACAAAAATCTCTGTCGCAGGTTCACATCAATCTCTAGCCAAAACAAAACCCCCGATTGCTCGGGGTTTTGTTTTGGTCGGGGATACTGGATTTGAACCAGCGACCTCACCGTCCCGAACGGTGCGCGCTACCGGGCTGCGCTAATCCCCGAAGTAATAAGCTGAAGTTATTTTACCATCTCAGCCAGTTTTTTTACTGAATGAGACCAGCGACAAGGTTTATGGTCGTCGCGACTATTACCGTGCCAAACAGATAAGACAATAGCGCGTGCTTCAAGGCCAGCGCGCGAAAGCTCGTTGACTTAAACCCCGTATCCGACACCTGAAAAGTCATCCCAAGTGTAAAGGCTAGGTAGGCGAAATCCGTGAAAGTCGGCCAGTGCGCGCCCTCGAACTCCACGCCACCAGCTTCACCCCGGTAATAAGCTTCGGCATAGCGCAACATAAAAACCGTGTGGGTCAGCACCCAGGAGAGCACCACACTAGCAACGCCTAGCCCGATTTGCAACAATTTAGCAGTATGGCTACCGCTAGCACCGACTAGCACCACGGCTAAAGCAACCAGACTCGCCACGCTGGCAACCATCAATACGCCATCGGCGACTATCCTGGATGGGTCTTCCCTCAGGGCGAAATCGCTAGTCTCACTAGCCGTTAGCTTATTAAGCGTGAACCATATCCAAACAAGGTAAACTAGCGCCGCGATGTCCCAGCCAATTAAGGGCGCCAGATACCAAGCCAGCGAACTACCGGTTATGATCAGTGCCACAATCCCGGCCACTGCAGCCGTTACTAGCCGAGTCGCCGCTGATGCTGTTTGCTTACCGTCTGAATATTGAACCGCCATTTGATTTCCTGGTCGGGGATAGAGGACTCGAACCTCCGACCTCCGCGTCCCAAACGCGGCGCGCTAGCCAACTGCGCCAATCCCCGGTTAGAGACAATTATAATTGAGACAGATTAAATTACTAAATTTATCGATTCGATGGATTTGGCGAGATTGGTTTGGTTGTCCGATTCAATTAGGACTGCATTGAATTGGCGCGGACCAGTGGTCTCCAGCTCATTCCTAGTTTTGATATCGTCGCGCCAGCGCGGAATTATCGAGCTGTATTTAACACCTAGGCTAGAATCGAGCACGCCGCACATCCCGACATCACTAATGTGGGCCGTACCGCCGGGCAAAACTCTAGCGTCGGCAGTTGGCACGTGCCAGTGATCGCCAACTATCGCCGTGACACGGCCGTCCAAATAGTGGCCGATAACAACTTTTTCGCTAGAATAATCGCCGTGGAAGTTGACAATTGTGGCCAGTTTGTCGCTACCCTTCTCCGCCTCCAAAATTTCGCCAATGACTTTTAGCGGATTATCAACTTCTTTGTCGGCATCGCGGCCGACAACTTTGCCGAGCAGGCTGATAACTAATACTTTATTGATATATTTGTAGCCCAAGCCTGGTGTACCATTCGGATAGTTTGCTGGCCGGATAATTGGCTGCGCCGGATCGCTCATCGCCTGAATAATTTCTTCGCGCCACAAGCTCCAGTTGCCGCCGGTACAGAAATCAACCCCAGCTTTCTTCAGCCTGGCAAAATCTGCTAGCGAGATTCCCCGCCCTTCCGTCACATTCTCAGCTTGGGCAATTACTAAATCTACTTTTTTCTCGTGTCGTAATTTCGGCAAAACTTGCTCAACAACTTCGAGCCCCACTTCGCCCATCACATCGCCAATATAGAGAATTCTCATCGGCGATTTTTCTCTAATAATTCCGGTACTGGCGCGCTAAAAATAATTTCTGGAATATAGTCTACATCCTCGTCGGCTACGTCATATTCGGCGCGGTAAACAATTTCTACGCTACCATGGCAAGCCTTTTTCCAATCCAAATCGAGCTTTTTAGCTAAATCTTTTAGGCTTTTTTCATCCGGGCCCTCGATCTCAATATACGGTTTAACCCACGGCCATTCGTCTAGCTCAATCTCAAAATTATCTAATCGCCAACTTTCGCGTTTTGTCTCTTGATAAGTTTTGGACTCCAGTCCAATCGCTTCTAAAAAATTGCAGGCTGCCTCAAAACTATCAATTGTAATATTGACTTCTTGGGTGCCATCGAGCTCGCGACTATCTAGCTGTTTGTAGCTCATTGTTACCTTGTTGCCTTCATCGCGAACACGAACCCAGCCATTTTTTTGTTTGTCTAGACGCTGGTCTGGAAAATCAAAGTTTTTACGCTTCATCAAGCGCATAGGTTGGGTGCATTCGGCGCCGAGCGATTTTAATTTTTTGCGCAGCTCATCGTGATCGACGTTCAGGAATTTGGCTTCGATTTCTGGCTTCATTTATACTACTTGGCGAATTCGATGGCACGGGTTTCGCGGATAACGTTGACCTTGATCGTGCCGGGGTATTGCATCGTCGATTCGATTTTGGTCGCGATGTCGCGGGCCAGTTTGATGGCGGACAGATCGTCGACGTCCTTCGGCTTCACAAAAACTCGGACTTCGCGGCCAGCGCTAATGGCGTAAGATTTTTCAATACCGTTAAAGCTATTGGCGACATTCTCGAGCTCTTTCATTCTCTCGGCAAAGTTCTCGGAGCTAATGTTCCTGGCGCCTGGCCTAGCGGCACTAACGGCGTCGCAAACGCGGACAATCAACGCTTCGACGCTGGTTGCTTCCATATCATCGTGGTGCTGCTCGGCCGCAAGGGCGACTTCCTCGGGCGCACCGTATTTCCGCAATATTTCACCGCTGATGTGGTGATGTTTGCCTTCCATTTTGTGTGTCAGCGCTTTGCCAAGGTCGTGAACCAAAGTAGCATACTTGGCGGTTTTGACATCAGCGCCAAGCTCCTCAGCGATCATCCCGGCCATATGCGCCATTTCTGTCGAATGTTTAAGCACGTTTTGTCCATAAGAAGTTCGGTATTTTAGCTCGCCAAGCAGGTGCAAGATCTCTTTAGGAATACCGATGACACCTACTTCGCGAGCGGCGTCTTCACCAGCGCGAACGACGTCCTTCTCAACTTGCTTCTGGGCTTTGTCGACGACTTCCTCAATGCGGCCAGGATGGATGCGACCGTCTTTCATTAACATTTCGAGCGCCTGGCGGGCGACTTCGCGCCGCACCGGATCGAAGGAAGAAAGCACAATGTAGCCCGGTGTATCATCAACCATAATGTCGACGCCGGTGGCGCGTTGCAGCGCCTGGATATTGCGGCCTTCCTTGCCGATGATGCGGCCCTTCATCTCTTCATCTTCTAGCTTGATACTGGTAACCGTGCGCTCGGCCGTGACTTCGTTAGCCATCCGCTCCATCGCCGTGACGATGATCAAGTTGGCGGTTTCCTCGGCATTTTCTTTGGCTTCGTTTTGCAGTTTCGACACCAAACCCAGCAAGTCATTTTTGATGTCGCGCTCGGTCATTTGCATTAGCTTGTCAGCGGCGTCTTTTTTCGATAATTTCGCGATCTTCTCCAGTTTGTCCTGCTGACGACCGCGGATTTCACGGATTTCGTCCTTCAACTTTTCAACGTCAGTCTCGGCCGCGCGCAACTTCTCAGCCCGCTTGTCAAGATCATCCAACTTCTTATCTAGCGACTCTTCGCGCGATACTAGCCGCTGCTCAATATCTTTCAGTTCGCGGCGTCTGGTTTGCTCATCTTTCCTGGCGTCCTCAGCCAATCTGGCCGCTTCGTCGCGCGCTTCGGCTAGAATTTTACTAGCCTCTTTTTTGGCTTCGGCCAGCTCTTTCTTGGCTTTATCTTCCGCCTCTTCACGCTGTTTTCTGTTAGCCTCAGACTCGCCAAAAATCTTGGCGAGAATATCACTTAATGCCATATTTTTCCTTTCTAGAAATACAGATTAACTCTAGAAAATCGCTGTCACTTCTCTATTTCTAAAATTAGTCTGAAAATCAAAAATTAATATAAGGATTCCCTAAACTTGAATATCCTAATTAGATAATACGCCAAAACATAATTTGCCGCTAGCTAGAAAACGAACGGGATAAACATTTTGCTAGCGCGCCGATAGGCCGGATAGGTTTTCGGAAAAGTTTTCATCATATATTTTTCCTCCTCGACCGTGCTCCAGATGAAATAAATCGCAAAAGCCGCCAGCACAATCAGCCAATAAAGCGTCGCGCCAAGTGCGGTTCCAAGTGAAGCTAATAAAATTCCGGAATAAATCGGGTGGCGGATAAACTTATACGGGCCGCTGGTGACCAGCTCACCGCCCTTTTTCTCGGACATCGGGAAGCCCCAATTATCCTTGATATTTAGTCGCGCCCAAAACGCCAGCAGCAGGCCAGCAAAAAACAGCACCAGCCCAATAATCTGCAAATAAGCGTTCTGGGCTGCAGTGCTCCAATGCCGCGGCGAAATTCGGAAAATCAGTACGAGCACCACTATGATCACCAGCCGAATAGCGAAAGAAGCCCCGGATCTATGCGGACGGCTCGGCCGAGTATGCGCTGCCGCTATAATCCAATAGCCCCAAAACACCACCCAGCCGACGACAAAAATCAAATAGACGATGAACTTCATATGTTAATAATTGTAGTCCGCTAAGCAAGCGCTAGCGCTATTTTCGCTGTTGGGTTATGTGAACCGGTGCGCCGTACATAGGCCGCGCAATTTTATCGTTTTTACCTTTTAATAATTTTTCGATACCAAATTTTTGCCACTCTTCGCCACCGCTAGCAATAATAGGAACTTCTAGGGAAAAAGCTAATGCGTTAGCGACGGTCAGGCCAATGCGGAGACCCGTAAAACTACCTGGGCCTTCATAACAAACTATGCCTTCGATACCCTGCCACTCTAGTTTCTGCCTTTTTAGCAGCACTTCGATTTTTTTATGGATAGTCTCGGCGAGTTCGCGGTGCGCTTGCCACACCTCATAGGCTATTTTTTTATCATCGTCGAATAGACCGATTTCAGCTTCAGGCTTATCGGACCTAATCACCAGAACGATCATCGAGACTGGTCGAGTGCGCCGTAAATCGCCGCACTCAAGAGAGCGTGATTTGCAGCCATCGAGAGATTCGGTAGTTGCTGGGACGTTTGCCCCTGTCCGATCTCAGCCGTGTAGGCGGAGGTAGTTTTGACCGAGACGCTCTTAGAAACTAGCGCATCAGCCAGTACCTGGCGACCAGAGTTAGAAGTCGAGACGCTCGCCAAGCCGACAGAGGCGACAATTGCAGCAATGGCCAATAGAACAATTGGCAGAGAGTGCTTGTGGAGATTTTTTGAACTCATAGTATTTATTTTACTTCCAAGCAAAGTTAGATTCAAGTGAAGATATACTGTCGACGGTACCGTTTCGCGAAGCCACTATTATCAAAAAGGTATTGTCCCCGTTCGCCAAGTCATAGTAGACCATAGCGGC
>JARIHJ010000062.1 GCA_029288335.1 Candidatus Saccharimonadota bacterium | reverse complement strand
ATTTTGGTTCTGGTTATTGTCGTAGCCGTTTTCGTAGCCTTCGAGCATAAAAGCATCCGCGATCACCGTCCGCCCAAAACCAACAAATCCAAAAGCGCCAATTCGCCAGAAAAAGACTAGCCGCCGTGGGCAAAATCCGGATAATCCGTCATCCCGCCATCGACGTAAATCGTGCGACCGGTTACATAGCTAGCGACATCGGAAACTAGTACCACCGCCATCCTGGCGATTTCTTCTGGCTCGCCGATGCGGCCGAGTGGGATTTTCTCCAGCAAATCATCCAGGCCTTTTTTGTTATCCCATACGTTTTTATTAATCGGCGTTTTGATCGCTCCAGGCGCTAGCGACAACACTCGCACATTGTAGGGCGCGGCTTCCTGAGCCAGCGTTTTCGATAACATACCCACGGCGGCCTTGCTGGCGGTATAGGCCGAGTGGCCAGTCCAGGCAATCATTTCGTGCACACTAGAAGTCGACAGCACAACGCCGGATTTTTGCGCGGTCATTCGCCTCAAGGCCTGCCGAGCGCAGTAATAATTACCAAGTAGGTTAATGTGGATGACCTCTTGAAAATCTTTGGCCTTCATCTTCCAGCCGGCCGCTTCGGCGCCGTCAATGCCGGCATTATTAATCAATATATCGATGCCGCCCCAGCACTCGTCCATCCGCTTGAACATCGCCTCGACTTGGTTGTCGTTAGAAATATCGCCCTCGATCGTAATCGCTTCGCGACCTTTATCCCAGATAGCTTGCGTCATCGCCTCGGCTGCTTCTGGATGGCTGACGTAATTAATCGCCACTTTGGCGCCAGCGTCAGATAGGGCGTTAACGATGGCCGCACCAATGCCGGAATTTCCGCCAGTCACCAGCGCCCGTTTACCACTCAAGTCTATATTCATTTTCTCGGCCTGATTTTATTCTAGCACTTTAAGCGCTAGCGGTATAATGGGCTTGGTAAAGCTACTCCAGCTTCTCTTTGGCGCTAGCCGGCTTCCTGGCGCTAGTAACAATCATTCTCGCCAGTATGCCGATCGGACTAATAATGCCTAGCCGCCGCAAGCCAAACCACACTCATAATAAAAAGTCGGGTTACACTATCACTAGCTAAAGCGGGGCGGAGGAAGGTGCGTGGTGAGCGCTGAAATACCAGAAGAGGAAAATCCAGGCCAGTATCACCAGCACGACGATCGCTAGCCAGATCCATTTGAAGTACGGCTTGACCGGCTCGGAAAATTTTTCGGGTGGGCGGTAGACCGGCTTGATTGATCCGATTTTGGGCTCGGCGTCAATCGTCGTTTCTACAGAAGTGTCTTCATTTATAGGTAGATTAGAGTGCGCGTGGTTGGTGGAATTTTGTCGCTCGTTCATTTAGATTGAGGCCTCGTTATCAAACAAAATATTATCTTCGCGGTAGCCACCGCGGCCCGCCCCGATGTGCTTGTAATCTTTGACGAATTCGATCGAGCGAATGTACTTGACCATTTTGTAGCCAAGCTTGCGCTCGCAGCGCAGCCGTAATGGCGCACCGTATTCTAACGGCAGTGGTTTCCAGTTCATTTCATACGCTAGGATCGAGTACTTGTCGTGCATATCGCTTATGCGTAGCGCCTCATAGAATGGCTTGCCGCGCTCGTCGACGTCGTAGGCGTGTAGGACGATGTATTTGGCTTCGGAGCTGGGCTTGGCCCGATTCAGAATTTCGCGCATATGCACACCGCCCCATTCGCCGATAGCACTCCAGCCCTGGATGCAGATGTGTTTGGTGATTTGCTCCTGTTTTGGCATCGACTTAATATCGGCAAGGCTTAGTTCCAGCTCGTTTTCGACTAAGCCTCCGACTTTTAGCCGCCAATCTTTGAAGCCATTGTCGCGCAGTTTATAAAATTCTTCGGTGTCTGGCGGTAAACCGTTAACCCGGAAGAAGTTCGAAATATCTTTCTTTTTGTAAGTTTTCTTCGGTGCCATCCGGCCAAAAACAGTATGAATGACCGGATTCAAAATACTAACCAGGATCTGGCGCGTACGCACCCGATGATTAACCGTGAAATATGTGATAACAATATGAAAAACCAGCACAAACAGCAGACCGGCCATAAAAACCGTCAGCGCGGCGACAAAATTTACGCCAGTGTGGCCAAAGGTGATAATCTGCACGTTACGGAAAAAGTAGACTAGCGCCACCATCACCACGTGAATAATGATAAAGACGGAAAACAGCACCATACCGATAAAGTGCAACGACCTAGCGACCTGACGGCGACCACCGAACAACAGCAAATACTTCGGGAAGTGGTTCATGAGAGCCGGGCTCATAGCTGCGGCCGTTAGGATCATTAACACCGGCAGTAGAAACGCGACGGCAGCGTAAGTCAATTGTTGTAGCGGGTCATATGGGTGGAAGGCGCTGATCGGCGGCCGATGAAAACTTAAGTAAGTTAGCAAATCATGCCAGGCGGCCGGAAATACACTCCAGCTAGTTGGGATCAGTCGCCGCCAGGCGCCGGTCGCAAACATATAGCCCCAATAAACTGCGCCGGTACCTAACCAGATTATCGCCGCCGTAAAGTGCCAGTTGCGGGCGTTGCCAAAATCGTGGTGCTCACCGCCCGGCAGCGCCCAGTGGCCAATTTTCTCGACCTCGTCGTGTGCTTGGTAGATTTGATCTTCCGGGATTTGTTTCTTGCCGAACTTCAGCCAATAGTTATCGCGCCGTGTGTGGTCAGTCCAGTATAGAAACGGATGATCGGCCAGAATGTGCAAGCCACTTCTGATTAGGAGCAAAATCACAATCAAATTTATGAAATGAGTGATAACAATTACGAGCGGCATCGAATCACCAGACATAAGCCTAATTCTAGTTAAAGCCTAGCCGGTTTTCAATACGTATGATACAATCTTCATATGAAGTATGCGGTATTTGACGATTTTTTCACAGTGCTAGGCAACAAGCAGCGTGTTAGAATTTTGCAATATTTAAACAGCGGTGGTGACAAGACCGTTGGCGACATTAGCGAGCGGCTAGAGCTGGAGCAATCGGCCGTCTCGCACAATTTAAAACGATTGCTGGATTGCCACTTCGTCGAAGTCGAAAAGCGTGGCAAAGAACGTGTTTATTCAATTAATACCGACACTGTCCGGCCATTATTCGAGCTAATCGATAAGCACGTTTGCAAATACTGCCGCGAAGGCTGCAAGCACTGGGAATAAAATTTAAAAGGAGGGCTAAAATGCCAATTGTAAACATCAAACTAACAGGGAAGAAGGAAATCGCGAACGGCACGATGGAATTCCTGCTGGAAAAGCCGACCGGTTTTGTATTCCGCGCTGGACAGTTCTGTGATATTACATTAATCGATCCGCCAGAGGCCGATGAAGAAGGTAACACTCGTGGCTTCTCGCTAGTGACAGCACCGTATGAGGATTATCTCGCCGTGGCCACACGTTTACGCGACACGGCTTTTAAGCGCGTACTCCAGAAATTACCGGAAGGCAGCGAAGTAGAATTCGACGCGCCGTACGGTGATTTTACATTACACAAGACAGAAAGTAATCCGGCCGTTTTCATTATCGGGGGTATCGGCGTGACACCGGTCCGCAGTATGATTGCCCAGGCCACACACGATAAAACCGCTCACAAAATTACCCTGATTCACTCCAACAAAACTCCGGCCGACGCACCATTTCAGGGCGATTTCCGCAAACTTGCCAAGGAGAATCCGAACTTTACTTTTGTGCCGGTCGCTAGCGAATCAGCGCCAGATGACTGGGACGGCAGGCGCGGCCTAGTCAACGCCGAGCTAATCAAAGAGTACGTCACCGATTGGGAGCACACTATCTTCTATCTGTCCGGCCCGCCCGGTATGGTCAAAGCAATGCGTCAAATTCTAGTCGGCGAGCTCCACGCCAACGAAGATAATATCAAAACTGAAGAATTCGACGGTTACTAGGCCGATAGCTTTTCGGTGGTATGTCTCGCTAGCTCGCTATGTGAAGCAAGTAGTTCGGCGCATTGCTCTTCTAGCACGCCACCGTGGACTTGCATCCTTAAGGCTTCTCTCAAGTTCATTCTGGCTGCTTCTCGTTCGTCGCTAAAACTTCCTTTGATATCGAAAAGCGTCTCATCGACGTCTTTGCGATAGGCGCCAAAAAATATCGTTTGTATCTTGGCCCAAGACGCGGCGCTAAGGCACATATGGCAAGGCTCAAGCGTGCTGTAAAGTGTAAACCCAAACAGGTCCTCAGATCCTAAACTCCGACAGGCAGCTCTAATACAGTTTATTTCAGCGCGCGCCGTGGGATCGTGTGTAATTCCTACTATGCTGCCACCGGAAGAGAATATTTTACCATCGGGATCTACCAGTACAGAGCCGATGGCCACGCCGCCATCCGCTAGCGCTGCTTTTGCAGCTTCGATTGCAGCCATCATATATTCTTCATTTTTCTGCACTAACCGTAGTGTAACAAATTCGTTAGCATAATTTTATTGAAAGCTGCGGAAATGCTATTGCGTCTATTTATTTTTAGGGATATTATCGCTAGCAATAATTTTAACGAGGAGGCGAGAGATGTTTGGATTGGGCAAATCTAAAAATGAAGGGTGGGCAGCGGTAGTAACTAGAAAAGGCCTGGGCCACAACTACGACGAAGACGGCGAGCAGTCAACTTACTGGACCTTGGACGTTAAACGTGAAGACAATGGCAAGAACAAGCACTACGTCGTCGGTCGCGGCAACGTAACGGCGGAACTCTACAACTCGCTAAAGGAAGGTGACAAAGTCGTCTGCCACGCCGGCACCAACAAGCTCGAAAAAGTCTAAGCAACTTCTATTTTAGCTGATTTCAATCCAGTCGCTGCTGGACTACTCGGTATTGGCGGACAAGGGAATAAGCGTAAAGATTAGTGCACCGGCTAGAGCGATAATTAGTATCACAATCGACACGGCAACTGACGGCTGAAAAATCATAATCACCAAAATACCGAGGACTGACGCTACGCTAATGCCGCTATCAACAATCCTTTTAGGACTTCGGCATAATTTCTTCAGAGATTCCGTAATTTTGGCATCAGCCATACTCAGTTCACGGACAAGCGCCTTGCCAAGCTTGTGCCCAGATACCGAACCATAAATACCCGTCAGCACAAACATCACCAGTGCGACCATTATCCAGCCTATTCTTTCGCCGTAGTGCCAGTCCAAATAAGTTAAATATAAGCCGCTCAGGAGAACCAGTGCGCTCACCAGCCCAAAGACCATCGGCAGCTTACGCGCTACCTTAGCAGCCAGTAGGATTTGGTTAACCGAGCCGGCGAATCTTAGTAAAGTAACAACTAACATTTGTAGCCCGACGGCAGCAAACAACAATAACGCACCAGCAATATGAAACACCAGAGCCACCTTGAAACTAGTCAAGCCCATTATCATTGCATCTGTCGGATCCATTTGCTTCTCGCTTTCAGCTTAATTATAAAGGTAGTGGGCTATTACCACCTAGAAATGCTCCCGAATATGGCTAAAGCTATAATCCCAGTCGGCGGTAGCTTTTTTGTGCGGATTGAAGAGGCCTTCGGGATCCATAATTTTTTTGGCCTCGCGGAAAATATTGAGCATTTCTTTACCGTACATTTGCTCTAGCCACGGACCGCGGACTAGGCCATCATTGTGCTCGCCAGATAGTGAGCCGTGATATTTCAGTACCAGTTCGTCGACTTCTTTCATACAGGGAAGAATAATCGCTCGATCACTATGACGCTCCAGCTGCATCAGTGGAATAATGTGAAAATTGCCATCACCAATATGCCCCTGGATCGTCGCTAGCAGCTTGTATTTTTTTACAATCTTGCGTAATTTCGGCAAAAACTGTGTCAAATATTCCGGATTGACCACCAAGTCGTCTATAAATGGAGCGGTGTGCTTTTCTTTTACTTTCGAGCGCAGTAGGTTAAAGGCGTGTCGGCGCATTATCCAGAATTTTTCGCTTTTACCCTCAGTAGCGTCTTCCTCAAACCCATTTATTTCGTAGCGGGCACGGTGGTGCTTAAGCTCGCGGTGGAGGTTTTTGATTTTTTCGCGAACTTCATCTTCAGTATCACCGTTAAATTCCACCATTAAAA
>JARIHJ010000056.1 GCA_029288335.1 Candidatus Saccharimonadota bacterium | reverse complement strand
GACGTCAATAACGCGGCCATCCAACCGGATAAACTTTTCCTCCAGCAGATCGATCGAACCGCCCTTATTGAGAAGCTGGCTGGCACGTTGTTTGACGGCATCGATGTAATCGGGATGAACGAACTTGAGCAACGGCTGGCCAACTAACTCTTCCGGCGAACGGGCGCCAATAATCTTGGCAGCAGCGCGGTTGGCATAAACCAATTTACCGTCCGAATGGATGGCAATGCCCTCCGGCGACAAATCCACCAAACGCCGATATTCGGCCTCACGCTGTTTGAGCGCAATTTCAGTCTGTTTGCGCCCGGTAATATCGCGGGCAGTGCCGAACCATTCGATAATCTCACCGCGTTCATTCATAATCGGCGCGGCGCGCGAATAGGTCCAACCCATGCTGCCATCAGCCTGGCGAACTTGGTGTTCCAGCTCAAACATCGTTTTGTTTTTGATAGCCTGCCTGACTACCTGCCAAACGCGCTTGCGGTCGCTGGGATAGATATACTTTTCGTCCCAGTGCTCATCAGGCTTGCTGGTGTCGGCAAGAACGCCACGGCCGTCGAGCTGCTCCATCGTCCGCCAATCCGGGCTCATCCGGTAAATCACATCAGCGCTGGTGGTGACTAGTGCGCGGAATCGGCTTTCACTCGCGATTAATCTGGCTTCGGCCTTTTTTCGCTCGGTGATGCCGCGGGCCATTTTAGAAGCACCAATAACCCTACCGGTCGCATCCCGGATAGGTGAAACCGTTAGCGACACATCCACCGGCGAGCCGTCTTTGCGGCGACGCACAGTCTCAAAATGCTCAATTTTCTTGCCAGAGCGAATTCGTGCCAGTATTTCATCCTCTTCAGTCACTCGATTACGAGGAATTATCGTCTTAATCGAATGCCCAACCATCTTCTGCTCGCTAAAGCCAAACAGGCGCTCGGCCCCATTGTTCCAAGTCTGGACTATCCCATTCACATCCATACTCACAATCGCATCGTCGGATGATTCGACAATCGTTGCCATTCTAGCTCGCGTTTCCTCGGCCTGCTTGCGCTCAGTTATATCCGTTATCGCGCCGAGCAGCTTCTCCGGCCGCCCTTTTTTGTCATAAGTGCAATTCGCCTTGACGCTCAGCCAGCGGATAGTCTTATCCGGCCTAATAATTCGATATTCCAGATCGAGCTCCTGATGATTCTTGATGGCAGATTGGCTCTCGTCCGCAATGCGTGCACGATCATCAGGGTGCAAAATCTTCAAACTATCTTCATAACTGGCCGAGCTAAACTGCCCCGGCTTAAAACCAAAAATAATTTCCGCTTGCTCGGAATAAATAATTTGGTTATCTTGCATATTCCAGTCAAAAATACCGACATTACCAGCCGCCTGCGCCGATAATAGGCGCTGTTCGCTATCCTTCAAAGCTTGCTCTGATCGCTTACGCTCGGTGATGTTGCGGAAGTTGCCGACCAGTGCGTTAATGTTTGGTGTATTCAAATGGTTTGTACCGGTGGTTTCGACCCATATCCACTCACCGTTTTTGTGCCGCACACGGTACTGCAAAGTTTGCGGTTTATTCGGGTGCTTCAGCAGGGTCTCTAATTTTTCCTTAAATAAAGGCCAATCGTCAGGGTGTATGTGCTCTTTGGCGGTTTCACCCTCAATCTCTTCAGGCCTATATCCAGTTACGTTTTTGACCGACTCGCTGCTATATACCACCGCGCCGCTAGGATCAACTAGCTGAATACCGTCAGCACTTTGCTCGATTAAAGTTCTGAACCGATTTTCGCTGGCAGCCAGCGCCTGCTCAGCCTGTTTGCGCTCAGATATGTCACGCGAACTTAATATAACGCCGCCGATATCAGGCACGTGCAACAGATTAGTTCCGACAATTTCAAAATCGCGCCAACCGCCGTCCGCGTGCCGCATCCTCAGTTCGACCTCGATCTGAGTCTCCGGCGGAGCCTTAATTAGCTTATGTAAAAAATCGCTTTTAAGCTTGGCATCATCCGGATGAACCAGCTTGGATTTAAAGATATTATTGCCTTCGTGGGGCTTGTCTACACCCAGAATTCGAACAACTGACGGACTCTGATATTGGATAACCCCTTTTTCGTCAATCACGGTGATGATATCTGATGCATTTTCGACGACAAAGCGGTAGCGCCGCTCGCTCAGGTCTAATTCCCGCTCAGCTTGCTTCCGCTCACTTATATCTCGTATAGTCGCCATAAATTTCGGCGGTTGACTTTGAGCAATCTCCGTTATGGTGAGCTCAATCGGAAATTCCTCAACGTTTTGTCTAACGGCCGCAATCTCGACGTGGCGATTCATAAACACGCCGCTGCCAGTCTCGATATAATTGATTAGGTCACGGCGAAAAGCTTCACGAAAAGCCGGCGGAATAATCAGCTCCGCTAATTCCTTGCCTAGTACTTCCTTACGTTTACATCCGAAAACTTGTTCAGCTGCCGGATTAAACTCGATCATCACTCCTTTGTCATCAATGATAATAATGGCGTCGAGTGCGGTTTTGATTAATTCGACGCGCGCAGCACTATCAGCCCAACTGTCAGCCAAAGACTGATCAGTCGCCATTGTCATAGTCCGCCCATTCGGCGATTTGCGCCCTGCCACAACTAAATTATAAAATGTAATTGCCGGTTCGCGGTGATGCAGTTCACAATTTGTGACAATTGTTACAAATAATCAGTAATTAACCACAGCTTTGTTGTGAAATCGTATTTTCGTTCCGCTTATGCTTGCAGTTAAATAATTGTAGGCATATAGTCCTAAATACCATCGATGAGGTGGTCACTGACCGAAAGGTTAGCGGGGGGTAGCTCTCGGGCTATCTCCACAGAAAGGGCCCCGTCAAACGGGCTCTTTTTGTTTGTTTTGGTTTTTTTATTTGGGTTCTTGTGCCACGCTTTAAGCCAACGAGCTAGCACCCAGTTATAACTAACGGGTGCACTTCTAGCTGGCTAGAATTAACGCTTGCTGTCGACTTTGCTAGCCCGCGTTGCTAGCAGATATAGGATGGCGGCTATAACTAGCGCGCCGATGACGATCGGCCAAATGATGCTTAACCCGCTAGTCGGCTTGTCCGGTGTTATTTTATTTAGGCTGCTGGCCGGAATGCTGGTGCTGTCAGCCAAGACTTTTTTGGCAACGTCCGTGCTGGTCAAGGTGACAACTGGTGCACCACCAGCGTCGAAGCCGCTAGTAAAGCCACTCGTGCTATCAGAACTCGCCTTAGGCACGAACTGGAACATCGGGCCACTAGTGTTGCTAGAGCCGCCAGTGGCGCCACTACTTTGACTATTAGTATTAGTCGCTGGCATCGGCGCGGCGCCAAAGTTACCGTACCAACTGCCGAAAACATTGATAAATAGTATGCCGAACCAACCAGTTAGGTTCAGATTATCGTTTACAATGTTGGCCACGCTAACGCTGGTGCTGGCATTGCCACTAGTGGCGTTGCCAGCCTGAGTATTCTCGGTCGATCTGACGTTGCCGCTAGTTGCCGCCACGTTAATGTTGTTATTGATCGAGTTGTCGGTGGTAGCGTTCACATTGTAGTTATTTGTGTTATCTGCGGTTATACCACCGCCGAGCAGGGCCGAATGGCTGCCGGCTGGTGCGTTGACGATGACCCCGACCCACGTGCCCATCACATTAACGAAGACCAGCAGGCTATTGGCGCCGATAATTTGGTGGCCGGTTAGATTGTAAACCGTCACGTTAGTACTAGCATTGCCGCTAGTGGCGTTGCCGACCTCGGTATTCCTGGCCGCAGTGACGTCACCGCTGGTAGCCTGGCTGTTAATGTTATTGATTATGCTAGTCATAGCATTGTCGTTGATGGTGGTGCTGTTAGTGTTGCTGAGATTAACAGTAGTTGACGGCGCGCCGCTAGCGATCAGGCCCGAGAGGAAAGCCGGCGGCATCAGAATGTTGCCGTTTAAGTTGCCATTGATATTGATCGTGCCGACAAATGATTGGCCGGCGCTGACGTAGGAATTTAACATATTGACGACGTTGGCCATCGCGCTGGCGCTACCGCTGGTGGCGTCGCCGACAGAAGTATTGCGACTAGTGGTAACGTCGCCAGATTGGGCACTAAGGTTCACATTGTTATTGATGGTGCCGGATGTTTGGCTATTGAGCGTGACGTTATTGGTATTGTTGAGGCTGACACTGGATGGTTGGAGCTGATTTGGATCGATGATAATGTCGCCGTTGACGTTGCCATCGATATTTTGGGTAAATGTGGCGACCGGCGGACCGTTATTTAAGCTGGAGGAAGAGTTGACTTGGTTAATAATGTTCGCTGCAACCGAAGCGTTGCCGCTCGCGGCATTGCCGGTCGTAGTATTGTCGTTAGCCGTAACGTTGCCGCTGGTGGCGTTAGAGCCAATATTATTAGTCAGCGTTGCCGAAGTATTGTCGGTGACATTAGTGTTGTTGCTGTTATTAGCGTTGATTGAGGGATCGCCGCTGGTCCCATTTGGATTAGAGCCGCTAGTTGGCTGTGGCTGGCTTTGGACAACCACAGGCGCCTGGCACGTGCCGTAGCTCGCTGGCGGCGTAGCATTAACTGTGTCCTGGACGTATTTGCCTTCACTGGCGATATAATCCCAGTGATTGGTATTCTGCCAGGTCCAGGTCGATTGATTACAGACATAATTCGGCTGGTCCAGCGCCGTGTAGATACGAGTTGATGGGTTATAAGTATAATGGTCGTTTTCCCAAAGTCCGGTGCAAGAATCGTAATGAAAAGTGCCTGCCGCCGAGCCAGTCGGCGCAGTGGTGCCACTTGGGGCCGGTGCCACTGGCGAGCACGTCGGGCTAGTGCCATCGGCGCTAGCGCTAGAGCTAATTAGCGCCACCGGGCCAGGAAAAATTACCAGCATTAGCGCTGCGGCCGCGGCAAAAGCGGCGCGCTTGATGATAAGTTTCGGGTGAGTTAAGTCTGTCATCTGGTTAATTTTCCTTTGCCTAAAATTGATAATGCTTGGGTGTCCCAAGAGGGACGGCTCAATATCCCTCTTGGGAGCTTTTAAAAGCCTCTTAACTAGCTACTTAAACTAGTTGCTAACGTTTACGCTGAAGCTGCTGTCGCTCGAGTTGCTCGCGCTACCACTGGAAGTGCCCCCAGCTGTCGTGTTTTGGCTCGAGTTCACGTTGCCCGACTTAGCCACCTGCCAGTTAAAGTTTGTCACTTTTACACTGTTGTCGTTGTCAACATTGGTGTTGTTGGTAGTGGTTGAAGTCACGGTATTGGTCGAGTCAGCCCCAGTCGTATCAATGGTACCGCTGTTGCTGTTGGTGGTGCCGCCACTCCCACCAGTCGACGCTGCCGAGTTGTTGCTTACCGCTACGCTAGCGTGCAGCGAGCTGCTGTTGCTAGCGTTTCCACTAGTTGTCATTCCGCTGGTGGTGGTGTTCTTGCTAGAGTTAACGTTGCCGCTAAAAGCAAACTGCGGATTGGCGTTCAGCAATCTCACCCTGTTGCTGTTGTTTACATTAGAATTGTTAGACGTGCTCGAAGACACGCGGTTCGTAGAATTGTAGCCAGTGTGGCTAATACTTCCAGTGCTGCTAGTCCCCGGCGCGGCGCCGGCAAAACCGGCGAAAGCTGCGACGAGCCCGAGCGACGCCATACCGGACGCGGCGGTTTTCAAAATTCCTGCTTTAGTCATATGCTAAAACCCTCCTTTAGATCGTTTTTGAGCCTTTAAGTTAATATTGCTCGGGTGTTCGCCCGATCGGGACTAGAAAACTTTTATAGCCCGGGCCGAGCGATCACCTTTCTTCTCTCAAATTTTGTGCTAGCTCGCCTCCTTTCTCTACCTTAATCACCGCTGGTCGAATTACTGGAAACGTTCAGATTAATTGAACTCTTACCTGAGTTATTAGACTGGTTGGTACTGTTGCCGGAAACTTCAACGCTGACATTGGTTTGGCCATTAGCATTGGTAATCGTTTTACTGACAGAACCATTCGCCGGTAAGTCAATCTTTTGGCCGTTCACCGTCACGCTGGCATTGCTGCCGCCGCTCGCACTAACGGATGTGTGACTGGTGACTGATTGGTTGCTGGTGGCATTGGTATCGACTTTCACATTTGCGCTGTTGCCGCTCGTGTTGTTACCACCAGTTTCCAGTGACACATTGGCCGCGTGGTAATTCTCATTCGGCTGAACTTTGACGCTTGTCTCTAGGGAACTGGGATTGCTAGATTTTAACGAGTTGGGTGTGGTCGCGGCCGTAAATCCTAGGGCTGTGCCAGCCGGCAGCGCCAGCACAATTATCGCGAGCGTCGACTTAGGCGGCCACCTGCCACTCCCTGGCATCGTTTTTAAGGATCTGAAGTTAAGCTTCATTTCACCCCCTCAGCTAGCCAACTTTAAGGCTAGCTTGGCTTAAAACTTAGTGCTAACAGTTAAATTTAATTGTCAATTCGGACGGAGTAGTTGCTGTCGCTCGAATTGGTTGCCGCTCCGCTAGTAGTGCTGCCGGCGGTCGTATTCTGGCTAGAATTGACGTTGCCGGAAGTTGCAGTCTGGCTGTTGTTGTTCGTGATATTAACGTTGTTATCGTTATCGATAGTTGTCGTGTTAGTAGTGGTAGCGCTGATTGTGTTCGTCGAGTAGGCGCCAGTGTTACTAATCATTCCGCTGTTGTTCGTGTGATAGACACCTATTAAGCGCGTAATGACGTTGCCGCTTGAACCTGTCGGACCACCACCCATACCGCCAGATGTTGACGTAGTTGGGCTAGAAGTTTGTACAGCCATAGCGACTTGGGCCTGCGACGCGTTACCGGCGCCACTACCCGCCGGGACCGGACAAGTTAAATCATCAGCCGGCGTCATCGCCAACGCTCGGTGATTCAGTGAAGCTACCGCGCTAGATAGCTGCTGATGTATCATTGGCA